>NZ_LVCT01000587.1:0-5285 GCF_001647205.1 Rhodococcus sp. EPR-134 | reverse complement strand
CGGTGGTCAACGCGCTCTCCACCCGGCTCGACGTCGACATCAAGGTCGACGGCTACCGGTGGCAGCAGACGTACACCGATTCCAAGCCGGGAGAGCTCGTACAGGGCGACCCGACGAAGGAAACCGGCACCACCGTCAGTTTCTGGGCCGATCCCGAGATCTTCGAGACCACCCGCTACAACTTCGAGACCGTTGCGCGTCGTCTGCAGGAAATGGCCTTCCTCAACAAGGGCCTGACCATCACGCTGACCGACGAGCGCGCCGAGGTCATCGACGACGAAGCTGCCGAGGTGGCCGAGGCTCCCAAGTCTGCTGCCGAAGAAGCCGAAGAAGCTGCTCAGGCAGCGCCGCGTAAGTCCAAGACCCGTATCTACCACTACCCCGGTGGACTCGAGGACTACGTCCGGCACATCAACAAGAGCAAGACCCCGATCCACAACTCGGTCGTCGGATTCACCGCCAAGGGCACCGGCCACGAGCTCGAGGTCGCAATGCAGTGGAACTCCGGCTACTCGGAGTCCGTGCACACCTTCGCCAACACGATCAACACCCACGAGGGTGGTACCCACGAAGAGGGCTTCCGCGCCGCACTGACCGCAACGGTCAACAAGTACGCGCTCGAAAAGAAGCTGCTCAAGGACAAAGATCCCAAGCTCACCGGTGACGACATCCGTGAAGGACTCGCGGCCATCATCTCGGTGAAGGTCGGTGAACCCCAGTTCGAGGGTCAGACCAAGACCAAGCTCGGCAATACCGAGGTCAAGTCCTTCGTGCAGAAGGCGTGCAACGAGCACCTCGCGCACTGGTTCGAGGCGAACCCCGCCGACGCGAAAACCATTGTGAACAAGGCTGTTTCGTCGGCGCAGGCCCGCGTCGCCGCACGTAAGGCGCGTGAGCTGGTCCGTCGTAAGAGTGCGACCGACCTCGGTGGCCTGCCAGGCAAGCTCGCCGATTGCCGCTCCAACGATCCAGAGAAGTCCTAGATCTACAACGTGGAGGGCGACTCCGCAGGCGGCTCGGCCAAGTCCGGCCGAGACTCGATGTACCAGGCGATCCTCCCGCTCCGCGGAAAGATCATCAACGTCGAGAAGGCGCGTATCGATCGCGTCCTCAAGAACACCGAAGTCCAGTCGATCATCACCGCGTTCGGCACGGGCATCCACGACGAGTTCGACATCGCCAAGCTGCGCTATCACAAGATCGTGCTCATGGCCGACGCCGACGTCGACGGTCAGCACATCGCAACGCTGCTGCTCACGCTGCTGTTCCGCTTCATGCGGCCGCTCGTCGAGCACGGCAAGGTCTACCTCGCGCAGCCGCCGCTGTACAAGCTCAAGTGGCAGAAGGGTGCGCAGCCGGAATTCGCGTACTCCGACCGCGAGCGCGACGCGATGGTCAAGGCCGGCCTCGAGTCCGGCAAGAAGATCAACAAGGACGACGGCATCCAGCGCTACAAAGGCCTCGGCGAGATGAACGCCAAGGAGCTGTGGGAAACCACGATGGACCCGACGGTGCGCGTTCTGCGTCTCGTCACGCTCGACGACGCGGCTGCTGCCGACGAGCTGTTCAGCGTGCTGATGGGCGAAGACGTCGAAGCACGACGCAGCTTCATCACCCGCAATGCCCGGGACGTTCGTTTCCTCGACGTGTAGGCCTGCGGCCCTGTGCGTGGTTGAGGAGTCCCCGGGCTCCTTTTCCGCGCACAGGGGCTTGCCCCCTCTTTTAAGAAAGTGAGCTCATGACCGACACCACGTTGCCACCGGACGGTCCGCAACACGACCGGATCGAACCGGTCGACATCCAGCAGGAAATGCAGAACAGCTACATCGACTACGCCATGAGCGTCATCGTCGGTCGCGCTCTGCCGGATGTCCGCGACGGACTCAAGCCGGTGCACCGCCGCGTGCTCTACGCGATGTACGACAACGGATATCGCCCCGACCGCGGATACGTGAAGTCTGCCCGACCGGTCGCCGAGACCATGGGTAACTACCACCCCCACGGCGACTCCTCGATCTACGACACGTTGGTTCGTATGGCCCAGCCGTGGTCGCTGCGTTACCCGCTAGTCGACGGTCAGGGAAACTTCGGCTCCCGCGGCAACGACGGCGCAGCCGCCATGCGTTACACCGAGTGCAGGCTCACGCCGCTCGCGATGGAAATGCTGCGCGAAATCGACCACGAGACAGTCGATTTCACCCCGAACTACGACGGCAAGACGCAGGAACCGACGGTTCTGCCCAGCCGTATCCCGAACCTGCTGATCAACGGTTCCAACGGCATCGCCGTCGGTATGGCCACCAACATTCCGCCGCACAACCTGCGTGAAGTTGCCGAGGCCATCTACTGGGCGCTCGACAACTTCGAAGCGGACGAGGAAGCCACCCTCGCGGCCGTCATGGAGCGCATCAAGGGACCCGACTTCCCCACGCACGGGCTCATCGTCGGTGGACAGGGCATCCAGGACGCCTACACCACCGGCCGTGGCTCCGTTCGTATGCGCGGCGTCGTCGAGATCGAAGAAGATGCCAAGGGCCGCACCACGATCGTCATCACCGAGCTGCCCTACCAGGTCAACCCGGACAACCTGATCACTTCCATCGCGGAGCAGGTTCGTGACGCCAAGATCGGTGGCATCTCCGACATCCACGACGAGTCCTCGGACCGCGTCGGCATGCGCATCGTCGTCACCGTCAAGCGTGACGCCGTTGCCAAGGTCGTGCTGAACAACCTTTACAAGCACACCCAGCTGCAGACCAGCTTCGGCTGCAACATGCTCTCCATCGTCGACGGAGTGCCGCGCACGCTGCGCCTCGACCAGATGATCCGTCTGTACACGGCGCATCAGCTCGAGGTCATCGTTCGTCGTACCAGGTACCTGCTTCGCAAGGCACAGGAGCGCGCCCACATCCTGCGCGGTCTGGTCAAGGCCCTCGACGCTCTGGACGAGGTCATCGCCTTGATCCGTGCGTCGCAGACCGTCGACATCGCTCGCGCCGGATTGATGGAACTCCTCGACGTCGACGAGATCCAGGCCGACGCCATCCTCGGCATGCAGCTGCGTCGTCTGGCCGCCCTCGAGCGTCAGAAGATCGTCGACGAGTTGGCCGAGATCGAACTCGAAATCGCGGACCTCGAAGACATTCTGGCTCGCCCGGAGCGTCAGCGCGCGATCGTTCGTGACGAGCTCAAGGAAATCGTCGACAAGTACGGCGACGACCGTCGTACCCGCATCATCGCCGCCGACGGAGACGTCAACGACGAGGATCTGATCGCCCGCGAAGACGTCGTCGTCACGATCACCGAGACCGGTTACGCCAAGCGCACCAAGACCGACCTGTACCGCTCGCAGAAGCGCGGCGGCAAGGGTGTTCAGGGTGCCGGCCTCAAGCAGGACGACATCGTCTCGCACTTCTTCGTCACGTCGACGCACGACTGGCTGCTGTTCTTCACCACGAAGGGCCGCGTCTACCGCGCCAAGGCTTACGAACTGCCCGAGGCGAGCCGTACAGCTCGCGGTCAGCACGTTGCCAACCTGCTGGCATTCCAGCCGGACGAACGCATCCAGTCCGTCATCCAGATCAAGACGTACGAAGACGCGCCCTACCTGGTGCTCGCCACTCGCAACGGTCTGGTCAAGAAGTCCAAGCTCACCGACTTCGACTCCAACCGCAGCGGTGGCATCGTCGCCATCAACCTGCGCGGTGAAGACGAACTGGTCGGCGCTGTCCTCTGCTCCGCCGAAGACGACCTCCTTCTCGTCTCGGCACAGGGCCAGTCGATCCGCTTCTCGGCCACCGACGAGGCACTGCGTCCGATGGGCCGCGCCACTTCCGGTGTCCAGGGCATGCGTTTCAACGGTGACGACGAGCTGCTCTCGCTCAACGTCGTTCGTGAAGGAACGTTCCTCCTGGTCGCCACGTCGGGCGGTTACTCCAAGCGAACCGGCATGGAGGACTACCCGGTGCAGGGTCGCGGCGGCAAGGGCGTGCTCACGATTCAGTACGACAAGAAACGTGGCACTCTGGTCGGTGCGCTCATCGTCGACGACGACGACGAGCTGTACGCGATCACCTCGGGCGGCGGCGTCATCAGGACGGCTGCCAAGCAGGTTCGTAAGGCGGGACGCCAGACCAAGGGCGTGCGTCTGATGAACCTCGGCGAAGGCGACACACTGCTCGCGATTGCGCGCAACGCCGACGAGCCCGAAGAGCTCGCTGCAGAGACCACCGACAACGCAGACAATGCCGATGGAGCTAAGGAGTCCTAGTGAGCACTCCCAACCAGCCGGGCAGTGACCAGAAGAGCGAAAGCACTTCAGGTTCGACGCCACCGAAGCCGGAGCAGGCAACTGCTCCGGCGGGGCCGCAGACCTCGAAACCTGCAGCTCCAGCGGACGGCGGACCCAAAGCTTCCGAGGCAGCTCCGGCGCCCAAGGCACCGGAGCCGCCTCGCGGCCCGTCGGCTCAGAAGCCGGCGGGTGGGGCTTCCGACGCCGCGGGTGCGGCCAAGGGTCAAGCTCCTTCCGCTCCTTCTGTGGCTCCGGCTGCGCCGGTAACTCCGGCAAAGGGTGACGGTCAGGCTCCGCCGCAACCGGTTGCCAATCAGGCTCGTGGCAGCCAGGCGCCGCCGTGGCAACGCGGACCCCAGCCGTCGGGTCAGCCGCAGGGGCAGCCAGCTCAGAACCCCGCTGCTCAGAACCCGGCGTCCAAGGCCCCGTCGTCGAAGGCTCAGCCACCGCAGAATCAGGCTCCGCAAAGTCAGCCGCAGACCAACATCACGCGCCCAGCCGGCGCTGGTGCTCCTGCGGGTCGTCCGGCAGCTCCTGCCGGAGGTAAGCCGCCTGCGGGTCCGCAGCGTCCTGCAGCGGCAGGCCCTGCGCAGGGTGGTCCGGCGCAGGGTGGTCCGGCCAAAAACCCCGCGCAGGGTGGTGCGCCGAAGGGACAGCCGCAATCGGGTCGCCCCGCTGCCGGTGCACCGACGGGTCGTCCTGCCGGCAACCCGTCGGCACGTCCCGTCGTGACGGGAACGGCGGCTGCCGCAGCTACCGGTGGCGTCGCCGGCGCGGCAGCAGCCAAGGCTGTTACACCCTCGGGCGCAAATCCCAAGGCTGCAAACGCCACGGTCGCCAATCCCACGGTCGCTAATCCGAAAGCAAAAGCCGCCGCGATCGACGGGCCGACTCGGCACATCGATCGCAAGGATCTACCGAAGGACATGCCTGACCTCTCCGAGGCCAAGCATCCGTTGCCTGCTGCGGTGAAGGGTGAGAAAACTCACGCCGT
>NZ_LVCT01000586.1:0-5455 GCF_001647205.1 Rhodococcus sp. EPR-134 | reverse complement strand
TCTCGGTGTCGCTGTTCTTCGTGTGGATGGTGGCCGTCGGACTGCTCTACGTCGTTCTCGACGGCATGGGCGTCTGGGATCGCCTGAACAACGCGTTCACCGACATCGTTGCCGACGGCGGCTCGGACGGTCTGGTGACGGCCGGCCAGGTGTTCGGCTACGCCGCGCTGATCGGCATCGCGAACATGGTGCTTTTCACGGCACTCGTCACGATCGGATCGTTCATCTACAACCTCTGCAGCGACCTGGTTGGCGGCGTAGAGGTAACTCTCGCCGACCGCGACTGACCTGCGAAAACATTGCTCCGCCGGGCCCGTTTTGGTGTCAGCGGCCCGGTGGGGTAATCTTTGGAATCGGTTCAGGGGCCTATAGCTCAGGTGGTTAGAGCGCTTTACTGATAATGAAGAGGTCGGAGGTTCAAGTCCTCCTAGGCCCACTCCCATGTGCCGAAGAAGGGTTGCTGGAATGAAGGTTTTCCTGCTTGTCGGGGCCGGAATTCTGGTAGCTCTCGGGGTCACCAAGCTGATCAAAAGTCAGCGCGGAGACAAGGTTTGGCACGATTTGGAAACAGGATAGAACCTAGGTACTCTGACTCCGGTCAGAAAACCGAACGGGGCCTTAGCTCAGTTGGTAGAGCGCTGCCTTTGCAAGGCAGATGTCAGGAGTTCGAATCTCCTAGGCTCCACAGTAAGAAAACACCCTCCCGGGATCCGGGAGGGTGTTTTTGTATGCCGATGTACCCGATCTCTGCTCGCCCCGGCCGGTGCCCGACTTGCCCGACTTGTGTGCCCCCTTTTTGAGCGAACGGCACTTCCGGCGCACTGAAGGCGATGAACATGCCGTTCGCTCGGAGTGGGGTGGCCGGAACCGCGCCCACTATGGACCGTTCGTCCCGAATTCTCCGGAAAGTCTAGTGGTCATAACCAGCCGGGCGTAGCGTGAGGAGAACCCAATTTCAGGAGGTTCGTAGTGCTTCACAACGACATTCCCAGCCACGGTGAAATTGCCGCACTCGCGGAGGTGGAGGGGCCCACCTGCATCACCATCGTTACTCCGACTGAAGATGCGCCGCAGGATTACGACAAAGCGCGCATAGCCTTCAAGGACCAGGTCCGCTCGGCACTCGCATCGGTGGAGGATCCGGCCGAGCGCAAGCAGTTCGAGGCCGAATACGCAGAGCTCGACGACGACGACGATTTCTGGCGCTTCCAGTCGCGCTCATTGGTCACGTACGCGACGCCGGACCGTCTGGTGACCTTCCGCCTCCCCAACCGTCTGCAGGCGCTCGAAACGGTCAGCGATCGGTTTCATCTCAAGCCACTGCTCCGTTCGGTGACGTTCCCCCAGACGGCGTTTGTTCTCGCTCTGGCAGAGGGTTCGGTGCGACTGATCGAGATCGCCGCCGATCAACCGGCCGACGAGGTTCGTGTTCAGGGAATGCCGAAGAACGCTGCGGATCACGCGGGCAAGTCGTCGATCAACAGTCGCACCGAGGCGGGTCGGCTCTCGGGTTCGGACAGCCGAAAGCTGCGCGTCAATCAGTACGCCCGCGCAGTCGATCACGAGGTCCGCGGTGTGCTCGCCGGCCGTGACGTCCCCTTGATTCTGGCCGCTGCGGAACCCATCGCGTCGGTGTATCGCTCCGTGAATTCGTACCGCCACCTGGTCGACAAAACCGTCGAGGGAAACCCGGAAGCCTTGTCGACGCAGGAAGTGGCGGACGGTTCGCGTCCGGCGCTCGACGACTTCCATGCCGAGCAGCTGGCGGCGGTGCGGGACACCTTCAATGTGCGCACGGAACAGGGACGCACTCAGACGGACGTCGCCGACGTGGCAACAGCCGCGACGTACGGACAGGTCGACACCGTTTTCATCGACATAGATTCCGTCGTACCCGGAAGTCTCGATCCCCAGACGGGCGCTCTCACGACCGGTGAGTCGACCAACGGAAGCACCTACGGGGTCGTCGACGAGATCGCTCGTCGTGCGCTCCTGACGGGTGCGCGGGTGCTCGCTGTTCGCGCGGAGGACATTCCGGGCGGCGGCGCAGTTGCCGCGATTTTGCGCTTCGCCCCGTAAACAGACTGGACGCGTGTGCGCCTCGTGACCTGATTCGGGCACGGGGCGCATACGATTCCGGCATGAAACGTGTGTGGGAACGGCTGCGCCTCTATTGCAAGACGCTGCACCCGGTCGGGCTTGCCTTTGCTCTGGTCTTCTTCACCTGGTCGATGAGTCCGTCCCTGTTGCCGCGCGCGTGGTACCTGCAGGGCGTTGCGACGGGCATCTCGCTCGCCATGGGATACGGCGTCGGCGTGACGGTTGCCTGGATGATCCGCAAGTGCGGCGTCGAACCGCAGTGGTCGGACCGCACCAAGAAGATCGGCTGGCGAATCCTGTTGGTCGCGGCCGTCATTCTGGTGCCGACGTTCTTGGTCCTCGGTTCGTGGTGGCAGCAGATCGTTCGCGATCTCGTGGAAGCTCCACGCACCAATCAAGCGAATTATCTTCTGGTGCTGATGATTTCGCTCGGAATCTGGTTCATCCTGCTCGAGGCAGGCCGTGGTCTTCGGTTCACCACCAACAAGCTCACCGCCGTCGCACTACGGTTCGTTCCCCTCGAGGCGGCGAAGGTCGGCAGCTTGATCGTCATCTTCGCCCTCGGCATCTTCATCGTGAACGGTGCGCTGTACAACGGGCTGATCGCATTCGCGAACTGGAGTTTCTCCGGTGCGGATCACGAAACACCGGACGGCATCGAACAGCCCATGATTGCAGAGCGGAGCGGTTCGCCGATGTCCGCCGAGGCTTGGGATTCTCTCGGCCAGGAGGGTCGCACCTTCATGGGTAGCGGTCCCACTGCAGCCGAGATCTCTGCATTGACCGGACGTGAAGCGAAGCAACCGATCCGGGTGTATGCCGGACGTGAATCCTCGGACTCGATCAACGGTGTCGCACAGCGGGTCGTCGACGAGTTGGAGCGCACCGGCGGATTCGACCGCGGAACCCTCGCAGTTGTCACGACCACCGGCCGCGGTTGGGTGAACGAGGACGTCGCGTCGGCGTTCGAGTACGTCGAGGGCGGGGACACGGCGATCGCGTCGATGCAGTACTCGTTCCTTCCGAGTCCGTTGGCCTTCATCGCCGACCGTGAGACGCCGATGATCGCCGGCCGCGCGCTGTTCAACGCGGTCTACGCCAAGTGGATCGACTTGCCCGTTGAGACGCGACCCGAACTGGTTGTCTTCGGTGAGAGCCTCGGCTCCTACGGTGGCCAGGCCGCATTCGCCGGCGCTCAGGACATGATGACGCGCGTCGACGGCGCACTGTGGGTCGGAACCCCCAACTTCACTGCTCAGTGGCAGGAAATCACGGACAGTCGTGACTCGGGCTCACCGGAGATTCTGCCGGTGATCGACGGTGGCCAGGCAATTCGGTTTGCCGGTGATCCGGAAGATCTGGAGCTGAAGTCGGACTGGGACGACGATCGCATCGTGTACTGGCAGCACGCCAGCGACCCGATCACGTGGTGGTCCTTCGACCTGCTGCTCAACAAGCCGGATTGGCTCAAGGAACCGCTGGGTCGCGACGTGGATCCGGGAATGACATGGGTTCCTCTCGTGACCTTCTGGCAGGTAACCCTCGACATGGTCTTCTCGGCTGACGTCCCGTCCGGGCACGGTCACAATTACGGCGAGGATGCAGCGGACATGTGGGCCAAGATCCTGCACCCCGAGGCCTGGACCTCGGCTGATACCGACAAGCTTCGTGCGCTGCTGACCACCAATCTGGAGCCCACGAAGTAGTCGTAAACGGTTGTAATTCAGCCTGTTAAGGCGAAAACCTCACGAAAAAGTGTTACGTGAGGTATGTGTTACTCTGCGTTCGCTGTGTGCCAAGCCACAGCGCAAGCGAACGTGGGGAGATCGAAACGTGAAGAGCAGAGCATGGTGGGCGGCAGGGGTCTCCGTCGCGGCACTGGTCATGGGTGCTGTGACGGCCCCTGCCGCAACGGCGGGGCCGGCGGATTTCTACACGCCGCCGGTCGAGCTTCCGGCAGGTGCCAACGGAGATCTCATCAAGAGTGAGCCGTCACCACTGCTGCTGAGCGTGCCCGGATCGAACGGTGCGTGGCCGGCAACCGCCACCAAGATCATGTACCGAAGCGAGGACGCCAAGGGCGCCCCCGTTGCCGTGACGGGCACCTATCTCGAACCGTCGAACCCGTGGACCGGGCAGGGGGCGCGTCCACTGGTTGCCGCAGCGGTAGGAACGCATGGGCAGGGCGATCAATGCGCACCATCCAAGCTGTTCAACACCGGTATCGAGTACCAGTTCCCGACGGACGTCATGGTCGGCTACGAGTCCATCTGGGTGAACACGTTGCTGCTCAACGGCATTGCCGTCGTCGTCACCGATTACGAGGGCCTCGGAACTCCGGGCGATCACACCTACGTCAACCGTGAAGCCGAAGCGCACGCCGTTCTGGACTCGGTGCGAGCCGCTCAGCAACTCCCGAACACGAGCATTCCCGCCGACGGCCCCGTCGGACTGTGGGGTTACTCGCAAGGTGGTGGAGCTGCTGCTGCCGCAACGGAATTGAAGCCGTCGTATGCTCCTGAGCTTGATCTCAAGGGCACCTACGCAGGTGCACCGCCCGCCGATCTGGCGGCGACGCTGCAGCAGGTCGACGGCACGTTCCTCACCGGAGTGATCGGATACGCGCTCAACGGGATCCTTGCCCAGTACCCCGAGGTTCAGCCGCTGCTCGACGCCGAGATCAACGATCGCGGCCGACAGATGTTGGCCGCCACCAAGAACCAGTGCGTCGCCGAAAGTGGATTGCAGTTCGGCTTCCAGCAGTCGTCGAGCTTCACCAATTCCGGTGAATCACTCTCCGCGGTTCTGGCGCGTCTACCCATGGCGCAGGCAATCCTCGACGAGCAGAAGATCGGCAAGCTGACGCCGGAGTCGCCCGTGCTCATTCAGCATGGCCGCTCCGACGACATCGTTCCGTTCGGTCAGGGACAGCAACTGGCGCGAGACTGGTGCGGCGAGGGTGCGACGGTGCAGTTCTCCGTCAACGAACTGCCCCCGATCATTCCGGGACTGGCAATCAATCACGCGACGCCGTACCTGGTGGGTACCCCCGAATCCATCGGATACATGATCGATCGCTTCAACAACGTCCCGGCACCGTCCAACTGCTGAACGTGAACATCGAAAAGCCCCGGAACACAATCTGTTCCGGGGCTTTTCGTATCTCGACTAAGCGGTCTTCTCGGCCGAGTTCTCCTCGAGGCGAGGGGGTGCGGAAGCGACCGGCGGATGCTCGCGTCGGCGGCTCTTGAAGAACACCGCGCCACCGATCACCGCAACACCGGCGATGACGAACACGGTGACGCGCTTGCGACCGCGAGGCTTCTCGGTGCGTTCCGTGGATTTCGTGGGGATG
>NZ_LVCT01000585.1:0-7338 GCF_001647205.1 Rhodococcus sp. EPR-134 | reverse complement strand
CACCGCAGCGATGCGGCGAGCGTTGTCGGCTGCCTCGGACTCTTTGATGCGAGCCGCTGTCTCTTCGAGGTAGGCGGCAGTCTCGTCGAAGGTGTCCTCGACGCGGGCGCGCGCGTGATCGAAGGTGTCGGGCAACTGCGTGCTGAGGGACTCGGTCACTCGTGTCATGACTTCACTGTGCCATAACAGTGGGGCGAGGACAGGGAGACTTTTGCGGGGCGACATCCGCGAGAACGCCGGCAATGGCACGATGGTGGTGTGACTTCAACTCATCAGACCGCAACCGCAACGCTGCACACGAACCGCGGCGACATCAAGATCGCTCTGTTCGGCAACCATGCGCCGAAGACCGTCGAGAACTTCGTCGGCCTCGCCGACGGCTCGAAGGAGTACACCACCGCAAACGCCGCCGGCACCAAGACCGGCCCGTTCTACGACGGTGCCATCTTCCACCGCGTCATCGACGGCTTCATGATCCAGGGTGGCGACCCCACCGGAACCGGCACCGGCGGCCCGGGCTACAAGTTCGGTGACGAGTTCCACCCGGAACTGCAGTTCGACCGCTCCTACCTGCTGGCCATGGCCAACGCAGGCCCGGGAACCAACGGCTCGCAGTTCTTCATCACCACCGGCCCGACGCCGCACCTGAACCGTCGCCACACCATCTTCGGTGAGGTTCTCGACGACGATTCCAAGAAGGTTGTCGACGCTATCTCCTCCACCGCCGTCGATCGTGGCGATCGTCCGGTCGAGCCCGTCGTGATCAACAGCATCACCATCTCCTGAACAGGTAAAACAAGCAGATGACGAACCCCGGTTGGGGCGGCGGTGCGAGTGAGGGCATCCCGCCCCAACCGCGGTGCGTCCGCCATCCAGATCGACCCACCGCACTTTCCTGCAATCGTTGTGGACGTCCGGCGTGCCCGGACTGCCTCCGCGAGGCGGCGGTGGGATACCAATGTGTTGACTGTGTAGCTGCCGGCCAACGCGATGTCCGCCCCGTTCGGGGCGTCGCCGGAAACACCGTGAGCCCCGCCCGTGCGATCCCGATCGTGACGTACACCTTGATGGGGCTCAACGTCCTGGCGTTCCTCGCCACCTTCGCGCAGTCGCGAAGCATCATGAACAATCAGGTCGGCTCGTCGATCTTCGCGAACTGGGCACTCAATCCGGGTCTGGTCGCCAGCGGTGACTGGTTCCGGCTCATCGGCTCCGGGTTCTTGCACTTCGGCATCTTGCACCTCGCGGTCAACATGTACGCCCTCTACATCCTGGGCCGCGACACCGAAATCGTGATGGGCCGCTCGAGGTACATCGGCATCTACCTGGTTTCGCTTCTCGGCGGTTCCGCCTCGGTGATGGCATTCCAGCCGGTGTTCTCTTCGCTCACGGCCCTGTCCTGGACTGCTGGGGCGTCGGGTGCGATCTTCGGCATCATGGGCGCACAGGCCGTCCTTCTATTGCGTTTGCGTCGAAGCCCGGTCCCGATCATCTCGGTGATCGCGATCAATGTGATCATCAGCATTTCGCTGCCCGGGATCTCGTTCTGGGGTCACGCGGGAGGTCTGGTGGCAGGTGCCGCAACGGCCGCTGCATTCCTGTACGCCCCACAGTGGTTGGGCGCCGGTGAGAACCGCGTGAAAGCAGTGCGGATCGGCTGGATCGCTTTTGGTGCCGTCACTGTGGTGACGTTGGGAGTCATCGTGCTCCGCGTCGTCCAACTGCGCGAACAGTTGGGAATCAGCTAGCAAGAATCCTAGGGCCCAGCCGTTCTATGGCTCAGCCGCCGATGATGGACTCGCAGGCGAACGTGATCTCGAAGCTCGACGTCTCCGTCGGGTTGCCCTTGTCCCGGGCGCCGATTCCCTCGCCCGTCACCACGAAGGTATTGCCGTTCTGCTTGGCACTGGCAGATCCGCCGGGCAGTCCCGGTGCGTATCCGGCGGTGTACGGCAGACCGTTCGATCCACCCTCGCTTCCGGCGATTCCAGCAGTCTGAACCGTGCCCGATTCATCGACGATGGCTGAGACGGTCAACATGCCGTAGGTGGCATTTTCCGCGTCGAGCAGTGTCATAACTGTCGTGCCGCCGTCCTTTGCGCACTTCGTCTCGAATTTGGCGTCGAGCGTCTTCCCGCCGACGGTGGCCGAGGATGTAGCGGACGAGGCGCCGGCAGCGCTCTTGTCGGAGTTGGTCTTGTCGGAGTCGCTGCCGCAGGCGGAGGCGAATAGAGCGACCGCCGCGAGGGTGGCAGCGACTGCGGTGGAGGACCGGCGGGTCATCGTGGTCCGAACCAACTTCGTCATGTTCTGTCCTTCAAGTCATGCGGTGCGTCCGCACTTGCTCTGGCTGTTTCGCCGACAACACTAGCCAGTGACTTGGTGCTCGTAGCTCTAAAACCCCAGCTCAGACGGGTTTGTCGCCTTCGACTGTTCAGGGACGTTCGTCGGGCGGCCCGGGATCATCTGCCGGATCTTTGGGAGCAATCGCACATGCAGAGACGGCTTCTGTAGAGATTGTCCACATAGGTTGGGCTCGGTCGTGCTTCTACTGTGGCTTGAGTCACTTCGTAGATAGCAACGCTGACCTTTTCCGAGGAGTACCCCTGCAATGACCTCCACCGATAGCACCACCACTGACGGTGGGGTTGCGCCGAGCGAGATCGAAACTCGCGTGGTGAAGAAGGTAGCGCGCCGGCTGATTCCCTTCCTGATCCTGCTCTATTTCGTGAACTATCTGGATCGTACGAACATCGCTTTCGCCAAGCTCACCATGAGCGCCGACCTCGGTATGACCGAGACGATGTTCGGGCTCGCATCCGGTCTCTTCTTCGTCGGCTATCTGCTGTTCGAGGTGCCGAGCAACCTGGCCCTGCACCGCTTCGGCGCCCGGCTGTGGATCGCGCGGATCATGCTCACCTGGGGCATCCTTGCCGCTGCGCTGGCATTCGTGCCTAACGTGGGCAGCCTATATTTCCTCCGCATTCTGCTGGGCATCGCCGAGGCCGGCTTCTTCCCCGGAGTTCTTCTCTACCTGACCTTCTGGTTCCCGAAGAAGTACCGCGTACGCCTGATGGGCTTGTTCCTGCTGACACTTCCGCTCTCGTCGGCGCTCGGTGCCCCGCTTTCGGCCGCAATCATCCAGTACGGCGACGGACTGTTCGGCCTCGCCGGATGGCGCGTGATGTACCTGATCGAGGGTCTGCCCGCCGTGATCTTGGCGTTTGTCGTCTGGTTCTACCTCACCGATCGTCCCGCCGACGCAAAGTGGTTGACCCTCGAGGAGCGCACCTGGCTGATGAAGTCCATGGCGGACGAGGAAAAAGAACTCGGCGACGCTGGTCACCAGTCGGCCGGTAAGACCCTGCGTGATCCCCGCGTCATCGGTTTCGGTCTGGTCTACTTCGGAATCACGTACGGGCTATACGCTTTGAGCTTCTTCCTGCCCAGCATCGTCGCGGGATTCAAGCAGACGTTCGACACCGATTTCTCGCTCGTCGAGACAGGCCTGATCGTGGCCGTCCCCTACGCGATCGGCGCTGTCGCGATGGTGCTGTGGAGCCGCCATTCCGACAAGACCGGTGAACGAATGTGGCACGTTGCAGCCCCGACGCTCCTGGGCGCGGTATCCATTCCGATTGCGCTGTACCTGGATTCACCGTTCACCGTCATGATCGCGGTCTCGCTCACCGCCGTCGGCGTGCTGTGTGCACTCCCCGTATTCTGGTACCTTCCCACCACGTTCCTGACGGGTGCCAGCGCGGCCGCGGGCATCGCCATGATCAACTCGATCGGCAATGCGTCGGGCTTCGGTGCTCCGTACATCACCGGCTGGCTCACCGATGTGACCGGAAATGCCAAGGCAGGACTGTGGGTGGTGGGCGCCGTGATGCTCTGTGCCGCAATCCTTGTGGTGGCGCTGGCAAAGCGATCGAGCAAGCCCGTTCAGATCTGACCGAGTTTCCCGGCACTGGCACGCAGCCGGATCAGGAGCGCAAGATCGAGCGCCTGGTCCGGCTGACGCCACTGTGTACCGATCAACCTGTCGATCGACTCGAGCCGTTGGTACAGAGTGTTGGCGTGAATCGCGAGCGCGGCGGCGGTCGCAGAATGCTTGCAATTGTGTGACAGGTACGACGCGAGGGTGTCCAATAGCGGAACGCCGCGTCGTTGCTCCTCCTCGAGGAGAGGACCGAGGGACCGCTGCGTCAGCGATTCGAGTTCTTCGCGGCCGGTGCGGCTGAGGAGAATTCGGTAGATACCGAGTGAACTTGCCGGCTCCACGTGGGAGGCCCGCCCGAGAGTCTCGAGGACGTCGACGGTGTGCTGTGCCTCGACATAGGCTCGCGCCAGAGCTTCCGCTCCCACCGCGGGATCGGCGATTCCGACGGTCGGGTTCTCCGCCGGCTGAACCCACGCCGCCGCAACTGCTGCCGGTGACATTCCGGGAATCAGTGCGATGACTCGTGAACCATGTTCGGCAACAACGGTTCCCGAGGGGAATGCAATTTCCTCGATACTGCGACGCGCACGGTCGACGGCGTCGGCCGGGCGGGCCACCACGACGGTGTACGAGCGGTCAGGATTGAGCCCGGCCAGGCGGAACTGACCGGTGACCTCGGCCGGCGTCGGCGCAGGCCTGGTGATCAGATCGACCAGAAATGCATCGCGTGCTCGGCGGGTGGCTTCCCGGGCTGCCCGTTCGCCGACCAGTGCCAGCGCAATGGCGGGAGCAGACCTTTCGAGTGCCAATCTCATGGCGGCGGTGGGTTCCTGGCGCGAGAGTAGGAACAGAACTCCGAGTTGGTCACCGGCACTGCGTACTTCGGTGGCGAACAGGAACTGCTCACCGACGATAAGCGTCACTTCCTGCTCGCGTCGGTCGGCGGCAAGGATGTCGAAGACCCGATGCGCGCTCTCGCTCACCCGTTGCAGTCCCGGTGGGATCTCGGATGTTCCGGTCACGAAGAACACGGGCGAGCCCGTCGACGCCGAGGTTTCCTCCACGAGTTCGCGAACACCGCCGCCGCGCAGGACAACCTGAGTGAGCGAACGATCCCAAGTCAGTGTCTGTTCGAGAAGTGCTGTGCGCTTGGCAAGTTCGGTGTTCGCGGCGTTCACTTCCGCAACCGTCGCGCGATAGCGTTCGAGAGAGCGGGCATTCTCGATGGCCACCGAGGCATGGGCTGCGAGGGCGGACAGCAACGCAACTTCCTCGTTGCCGAATCGGCGCTCTTGACGTTTGCACGCGCACAGGGCACCCAGGATCTTGCCGTTCAAGGTCAGCGGCACAGCCAGCAGGCCGCGCATGTTCTCGGCTCGCGCTGCGTCGTCGGCCGGTCCGATGTGTGCAAACGAGGGATCGT
The DNA here is from genome assembly GCF_001647205.1 of Rhodococcus sp. EPR-134. Lineage (NCBI taxonomy): Bacteria > Bacillati > Actinomycetota > Actinomycetes > Mycobacteriales > Nocardiaceae > Rhodococcus > Rhodococcus sp. EPR-134. The sequence goes on along the minus strand of NZ_LVCT01000585.1, from coordinate 1,972 downwards.
TTCGGTAGTCGGGGGACCAAGCAGGAGAAGAGTTCTCGACCACGCGACCGATCAGACCTTCGCGGAAGGGAACCGTGAGGCCGAGCAATTGGGAGGTGTACGCACCGCTCGTGACTTCGATGATCAAGATGTCGTCATGAATGAGAGCAAGGTACGAAAGGTCGACGCCGAGTAGTCGTTTGGCCTGATCCACGATCTCCTGCAGGAGGGCGTGGTGATCGTGCATCGTGGTCAGCAGCGACGCGATGTCGTTGAGTGCCCCGAGTTCGGTGGCGCGCTGTCGGCGCTGAGCCAGGAGACTTCGTAGTTGAAGCGCCGATCGGGCTTCTCGCTCGATCTCGGCGGCGACCTCGGGGCCTGACCCAGCGGCCAACTGATCGCGGTGTTCGATCAGTTCCTCGGTGGATGCCTCGGCCAGGAGAAGCTGTAGCCAGTTCTCGTGCATCCGCGCTCCCTTGTCAGACCAACTCGTCAGACCAACTCGTCTGACCAAAGATGAGTATGGAGAGAATGTCCATACGGTTTCCGGTTTCTCGGAGTAAATCTACATGGGGTGGTGTAGCGGCCGTCACTATCGTGGAGGCATGACACTCCTCGAGGCGCTCGGCTCGCAGATCGATGCGGATCGACTGATCACCGACCCCGACATCATGGCGAGCTACATCCACGACGACGCCGAGTGGGCTCCCTACGAGATGCCTGTCGCAGTGGTCCGCCCGCGCACAGCCGAGCAGGTACAGACAGTTGTGCAGGCGTGCATCGCCCACGGTGCGCCCGTCGTCACGCGCGGCGCCGGAACCGGTCTGTCGGGCGGAGCCAACGCAGTCGCCGGCGGCGTCGTGATCGCCTTCGACGCGATGAACGCCATCAAGGAGATCAACACCCTCGAGCGTTTGGCCGTGGTCGAACCCGGAGTGGTCAACGATCACCTCCGCGACGCCTGCGCTGAGCACGGCCTCTGGTATCCACCCGATCCGGCGAGCGCACCCTGGTCGACGATCGGCGGCAACGTCGCGACCAATGCCGGCGGCCTGTGTTGCGTCAAGTACGGCGTCACCAAGGACTACGTACTGGGCATGCAGGTGGTCACCGGAACCGGTGAGCTGGTTCGACTCGGGCGTCGAACTGCCAAGGGAGTGGCTGGGTTTGATCTCTCGGCGCTCATGGTCGGCTCCGAAGGCACTCTCGGGGTGATCACCGAGGTGACCGTCAAGCTTCGTCCTCAGCGCGATCCCGAACGCACCATCGTCGGATACTTCGACTCCATCGTTGCTGCGGGCAAGGCCGTCGAAGCCGTCGCCGCAGACGGTCTCACGCCGTCGGCCCTCGAGTTGATCGATCGGCAGTGTCTCCTTGCCGTCGATGCCTGGAAGAACATGGGCCTCTCGGCTGACGCCGAGGTGGTCCTGCTCGGCCGCATCGACACACCTGGCGAGATCGGCGACGCCGAAGCCGAGCGAATGTTGGCCTGCTTCAACCGCTCTGGAGCTACCTGGAGCGCCAGATCCACCGACCAGGAGGAAGCCGACGCCCTGTTCTCCGCCCGGCGTCTGGCATACCCCGCCCTCGAGCGGCTCGGCCCGGTGCTCACAGAGGACATCTGTGTCCCCAAGGCAGCGGTCCCGGAGATGTTGGCACGGATTGAGGCCATTTCGGCCCGGCACGACACGCACATCGCGAACATCGCGCACGCGGGTGACGGCAACCTGCACCCGCTGCTGATCACGCCACACGACGACGAAGCGGCGCGGAAGCGCGCTCAGGCCGCTTTTGCCGAGATCATCGACAACGCCCTCGAGTTGGGCGGAACCGTCACCGGTGAGCACGGCGTCGGCCTACTGAAGATGGGTGGCCTGGAACAGGAACTGTCACCGGCCGTCGTCGCGATGCATCATGCAATCAAGGGCGCACTCGACCCTCACGGAATCATGAACCCGGGCAAGGTGATCTGAAAGGCTGGCTCCGTAACCGA
>NZ_LVCT01000584.1:0-3298 GCF_001647205.1 Rhodococcus sp. EPR-134 | reverse complement strand
TCTTCCGATTTGACGCTGGCAAGTGTTGTTCCGCGGCGCGTGGACACGGTCGAGGCCGTCCGGGCGGCAATCGCTCTCGACGGGGCCGCGGTCTTCGGTGGCCTGCACACCGAGGAAGATGCCATTGCCTTCGCGTCGAATTTGCTCGGTGAGAAGTGCATTCGCGTCGGCCGTCAGTTCGAGGCGAGTGCCAAGAGTCAGGATGCCGAAGCAGCTGTCGTCGACACCCAACCGGTGGACGAACGCGGCAGGAAGCGCTCGTTCGGCATCTCCGGCGAGCGGATGACCGCCCACAACGACGGTTTTGCGTTCGGTGACTACGCTCCCGATTACCTGTTTCTGTGGTGCAAGCGTCCGGCGTATCCGAGTGGCGGCGACTCGTTTCTCATCGATGCGCTCAAACTGACGCGGTTGCTCGCCTTCGATCCCGCAACCGCTGAATTGGCCGAATTCTGTTGGAGCACAGACATCGACCATTCGGAACCGAACTTCCCGCAGAACACATTTGCGCCGATCGCCAGGACGGTGCCGAGTGGACGCAACCAGGTTCGCTATCACCCGTACCTCGCGCCGATCGCCGGTGAATCGGAAGTAGCGCAGTGGCCGCTGGTGAAGCAGTGGAGTGAGGCTGTGATTCACGTGCGCGACAGCGGTCCGATGTTCCGCGCCGAAGCCGGCGAGATGATCTGCATCGACAACTACCGGGTACTGCACGGCCGCGACGGATACACCGACCCCGGCCGTGAGCTGTACTCGATCTGGGGATGGTCGAGCGACGCAGTCGCGGTGCCGCAGCAGGCTCTCGACATCGTGCAGCCGGACCTCGCGGCACTGGCCATGTAACCCGCGCCTATTTCTCGGGCGGTACCAATCCGTGGACAGCGAGCACGTCGAGGACGTCCTCCGGCGACGTGCCGAGATCCCAGCGTCCGAAGATCAACAGCTTCTCCGTGTCGGTGGGACGGTTGACGATGTCGATCTCGAGCATCGGGACGCGTCGACCCAGACGCGGGTAGCGGACGAGACGCACGCGGTCGATCTGTTCGCGGGTGAACTCGTGGCGGGCGCGCAGTCGCTGCACCGCGATCGACTTGGTTCCCGCGTCTTCGATCACAGCCAGGCGGGGACGCTGACGCAGGGCGAGTCCGCCCATCACGAACAGCCCGATCACCGCGAGGGCGAGCAGGAAGCGTCCGGCAGGCTCCGTGGGCGCGATTATCGAGGCGATCGCGAGGGCAATTCCGCCGCCGAACATCGCGTAGACAACACCCATCGGAGTGGCCCACGAGATCACCTCCGTGACGTTGTCACGAGGCTGTGGATGAAATTCATCCTCGAGCATGTGGATAACTTCCTAGGTTGTCCACAGGAGTTATCCACAATGGGGATGAATGACACCCATGTAATTGAATGACGGTCACGATCCGGGTCGAATCAGATACTCGCTGGTCAGCGCCATCTCATGGTCATGACAAGGCCGACAACCATGAAACCGAAGCCGACGAGGAAGTTATAGTTTCCCAAGTCGTTCATCCACGTGATCGAATCCGCGGCCAAGTAGTACACAATCAGCCACGCCAGGCCGACAAGCATGAATCCGAGCATCACCGAGACGTACAACGTGCTCGACGGACCCATCTTCACCTTCACCGGAGTGCGGTTTGCCGGGTTGACTGTGTAGTCGTTCTTCTTACGGACCTTCGACTTGGGCATGACGTCCTCGCTCTACGGTGTGACCTGCATGTGTTACCTACACGCTAACGTAGCTGTGTCCAGTTGGTCACCGGCCGACCTGCACAATCCGGGAGGAGCCACGTGTCTTCGGGTGAATCTTCACGAACCGTCTGGCACATCGGTGTACTTGCCGTCTGCCTGGTAGCCGGTCTGATGGTCGCCACGGCGCAACGATCCGCCGAGGAGAACCAGCTCCAGGTCACCGAAAGCACCAGGCTCTCCGATCTGGTTCGCAGCGCCCAGGCCAATGCCGAAAAAGTCTCGGCCGACCGGGACGAACTTGCCGCCCAGCTCGATTCGCTGCAGCAAGACGCCGCTCGGTCCGACGCCGGAGTGGCCGCCGCGCTCGGTGACATCAAGAACATCTCCGCCGACGCGGGACTGACGGAGATGACCGGCCCGGGTGTTGTCGTCACGATGACGGACGCTCCGCGCAACGCCGACGGCAAGTATCCGGTCGACGCCACCCCGGACGACCTCGTCGTGCATCAGCAGGACGTTCAGAGCGTCCTGAACGCACTGTGGGCCGGCGGGGCCGAAGCGGTGGGCATGCAGGACCAACGGATCATCAGTACGTCGGCGCCGCGGTGCATCGGAAACACTCTTCTTCTTCACGGACGTACCTACAGCCCGCCCTACGTGATGAGCGCCATCGGTGACGTTGCGCGCCTCGAGGCGGCCCTCGCCGCCGAACCGGGCATTCGGATCTACAAGCAGTACGCGACCCGCTTCGGCCTCGGGTACACGCAGGCAACGCCGTCGCAGATCACGGTCCCCGCCTATACCGGCGGATAGCACGGGCGTTTACCCTGCTCTCATGAGGATTCTCGTCGTCGACAACTACGACAGCTTTGTGTTCAACCTGGTGCAGTACCTCGGCCAGCTCGGAACCGAAGCCGTGGTCTGGCGCAACGACGATCCACAACTGACGGCAGACCTCGAGGGTGCAGTAGCGCAGTTCGACGGCATTCTCCTGAGCCCGGGCCCCGGAACTCCGCAGCGCGCGGGAGCGACGATGGATCTGGTGAAGGTCTGCGCCGACACCAAGACCCCGCTGCTTGGCGTCTGCCTCGGACATCAGGCGATCGGTGCGGCTTTCGGCGGAACCGTCGACCGCGCGCCCGAACTGCTTCACGGCAAGACGAGTCTGGTTCACCACAAGGACGTCGGCGTCCTGGCCGGACTGCCCGATCCGTTCACCGCTACCCGCTACCACTCGCTGACGGTTCTCGAGGACACCATTCCCGAGGAACTCGAGGTGACCGCCCACACCGAGAGCGGCGTCGTGATGGCGATGCGCCACCGCGAACTGCCGATTCACGGCGTCCAGTTCCACCCCGAGTCCGTACTCACCCAGGGTGGACACCGGATGCTCGCGAACTGGCTCGCAGTCTGCGGTGAGGCGCCGCCGGAAGGGCTCGTCGCAGCCCTCGAGGCCGAGGTCGCGTCGGCGCTCGGCGGCGCATTGCCCGCAATTCTCTGACACCTGTCCACAAAAAAGTGCCTCCCGGAAATCTCCGGGAGGCACTTTTTCACTTTGCTAGCGGCCGGGGATTCCGAGCGC
>NZ_LVCT01000583.1:0-2877 GCF_001647205.1 Rhodococcus sp. EPR-134 | reverse complement strand
GCGTCGTGCTCTGGTTCTGCACCAGCTGCGATGCAGTTCCCGCCCAGCCGGCTGCGCGAAGCGTGCTCAACGCCTCCGACACCGTCTTGTTGGTCAGATCAGGCATCGCGACCTGGTTGCCGTTGGACACTCGTAGCGTCACGGTCGAACCCTTGGTGGCCGACGTACCGCCGGTCGGGTCGGTCGAAACAACCTGTCCCTTCGGCAGTCCCGAATCGATCTCCGTGATCTGGACGACGAACCCGGCACCTTCGATGTTGGGCCTCGCCACCTCTTCACGCTGACCGGTGACGTCCGGGACACGAACCTGCTCCGGTCCGGTGCCGACGGTGATCGAGACCGCGGAATCGAGAACAACCGACACTCCGACGGCCGGGTCCTGATTGACGATCTTGTCGACCTCGGCGACGGTCGATGCCGCCTTGCCGATGGTCGGATCAAGTCGGAGTCCGACGGAGTTGAGCTTCTTCTCCGCGTCGTCCTGGCTCAGCCCGGTCAGGCGTGGGATCGCGACCTGCTCGGGTCCGGTGGACACGTCGATGGTGACGGTGCTGCCCTTCTCGATACGCACCCCGGCAACCGGACGCGTCGTGATGACGTTTCCGGCGGCGATCACCTTGTCCGCCTTCTGCTGACGCTCCACCTGGAATCCGGCGTTGGTCAGCGTCGCCTCGGCGACGTCGGCGGGCTGGTTGGTCAGGTCACCCGGAACGGTCACCATCTCGACCTTCGGCGAGTTCACCCGAATGAGAAAGAACGTCACCAGACCGATCACCAGAAGCGCCGCGATGCCCATCAGGGCGTAGCGTCCGCCCTTCTTCTTGGCAGGCGGCTCGGCGGCGCGAGTTGTCCGCGCAGGAACCGGCTCGACCGGATCGGGAGCGGTGCGGTAGTTCCCGGTGTCGGAGCCGACGGCGCCGAGGATGGTGGTGCGGTCCTCGTCGTTCATCACCATCGGAGCACTCGGACGCTGACCGCCCAGGACACGTACCAAGTCGCTGCGCATGTCGCCGGCGCTCTGGTAGCGGTTGGCCGGGTTCTTGCTCATCGCCTTGAGAATGATCGAATCCAGCTCGCGCGGAATGTCGGGATTGATCTCCGACGGCGTCTGCGGATCTTCACGAACATGCTGGTACGCCACGGCGACCGGTGAATCACCCTTGAAGGGCGGCTCGCCCGTCAGAATCTCGAACAGCACACAGCCGAGCGAGTACACGTCCGAACGCGCGTCCACCTGCTCACCTCGCGCCTGCTCCGGCGAGAGGTACTGAGCGGTGCCGATCACGGCGGCCGTCTGCGTCATCGGGCTCGACGCGTCGGAAATGGCACGGGCGATACCGAAGTCCATCACCTTCACGGCGCCGGCACGGTTGATCATGATGTTGGCGGGCTTGACGTCGCGGTGCACGATGCCGTTGCGGTGGCTGAAGTCCAGCGCGGCACAGACGTCCGCGATCACTTCCATCGCCTTGCGCGGAGCCATCGGCCCGGTGCTGCGCACGATGTCACGCAACGTGTCGCCGTCGACGTACTCCATGACGATGTACGGCAGCGGCCCGGCGTCGGTCTCGGCTTCACCGGTGTCGTAGACGGCCACGATCGCCGGATGGTTCAGCGCGGCAGCGTTCTGCGCCTCACGACGAAACCGCAAGTAGAACGTGGGATCGCGCGCGAGGTCTGCACGCAGCACCTTGATCGCGACGTCGCGGCTGAGTCGGAGGTCGCGCGCCAGGTGAACCTCGGACATTCCGCCGAAGCCGAGAATCTCACCCAGCTCGTAGCGGGAGGAGAGATTGCGGGGTGTCGTCATTGGTCTTGTCCTAGCGGTTCTTCAGCGTCTCCGGGATCCGCCAACGGCTCAGTGGTCGTTGTGGTCGTCGTTGTCGTCGTGGTGGTGGTTGTGGTCGTCGGAGTTGTTGTGGTCGTGGTCGGCGTTGTCGTTGTGGTTGTCGGCTCGGTCGTTGTGGTCGTCGGCCGAGTCGTCGTGGTGGTGGGCTTGGTCGTCGTGGTGGTCGGCAACGTCGTGGACGTGACGACGGGCGGCGTCGGGTCGCTCGGACCGTCGGTCGCGATCCAGACTCCGCCGATGATCAACGCCAACAAGATCAATCCGCCGCCGGCCCATGCCACGGCCTTTTGCCCACTGGTCATTCCGCCGGCTGCCGCGTCGTCCGCAACAGCTGCGCCCGTCACCGGGCCCGCGTACGTCGGCGGCATGACCTGCGTGGCACCAGTTGCCGGCAACGCGCTTGCGGCACCGGTGGCGAGCAGACCGGGCGGCGGTGGACGTCTCCCTGCCCGAACGGCTGCAACGGCGTCGGCGAACTCGCCGCCACTGGCGTAGCGGCCGGCCGGATCCTTGGTCAACGTGATGTCGATGAGCTCGCGGATGTTCGGCGGCAGGTCGGCCGGCATCGGCGCCGGGGTTTCCTGCACGTGCTTCATCGCAACGGTCAGCGCGCCGTCACCGGTGAACGGGCGTCGACCCGAAAGTGCTTCGTATCCGACGATTCCCAGCGAGTACACGTCACTCGCCGCGGTCGCGTCCTGACCGAGAGCCTGCTCGGGCGCGATGTACTGGGCGGTGCCCATCACCATTCCCGTGCGCGTGACAGGTGAGTTCTCGACGGCCTTGGCGATGCCGAAGTCCGTGATCTTCACCTGGCCAGTCGGCGTGATGAGGATATTGCCCGGCTTCACGTCGCGGTGCACGACACCGGCGTCATGTGCGACCTGCAGGGCGCGGCCGGTCTGCTCGAGCATGTCGAGGGCATGCGGAACCGCCAGGCGGCCGACGCGTGCCAGGACAGCGTTGAGCGGTTCACCGTTGACGAGTTCCATCACCAGGTACGCCGTGGAATCACCCGAGCTGTCGCG
>NZ_LVCT01000582.1:0-17034 GCF_001647205.1 Rhodococcus sp. EPR-134 | reverse complement strand
TCGGAAGAGAACTCGGACTTGAGTACCTTGACGGCGACGCGACGGTTGAGCCGGGAGTCCGTGGCTTCCCACACCTGACCCATCCCACCGGTGGCGATGAGACGGATCAATCGGTAACGATCGGCGATCAAAGCGCCGTTGTTCAACGCCACGGTTCAGCCCCCTTGGATTCCGGCTGCGATGACTGCACGACCGATCGGCGCAGCAACCGAGCCACCGGTAGCGGCAAGTCCGCGGTCACCACCGTTCTCGACTATGACGGCCACGGCGACCGTCGGATTCTGCGCCGGTGCAAAAGCGATGTACCAGGCGTGCGGCGGAGTTTCCCGCGGGTTCACGCCGTGCTCCGCGGTACCGGTCTTGGACGCGATCTGAACGCCGGGAATCTTGCCGTCGCCGCCGGTGAAGTTCTCCGAGCCGATCATCAGATCGGTCAGCGTTGCCGCAACTGCCGGCGAGATCGCCTGACCCATCGACACCGGCGACGGTGTACTGAGATCGGTCAGATCCGGTGCCTGCAACTGGGAGATCAGGTTGGGCTGCATCCGCACTCCACCGTTGGCGACGGTCGCGGCGATCACTGCGTTCTCGAGCGGGGTCACCGCGACGTCACGCTGGCCGATGCTGGTCTGGCCGAGAGCCGCGTCGTCGGAGATGTCGCCGACCGTGCTGTCTGCAACCGGCAGCGGGATCGCGGGAGTGTTGGGTCCGATACCGAAGGCGCTGGCCTCGTCCTTGATGGCGTCGGCGCCGTCTTTGATGCCCAGTTCGACGAACGCCGTGTTGCACGAGCGCGCAAACGCGTCGCGCAACGACGCCGTCGGGTTGGGGCCGCACGTGCTGCCGTTGTAGTTCTCGAGGGTCGTGCTGGTGCCGGGCAGCGTGATCTGCGGAGCCGCGGTCAGCTGGTCGTCCGGCGTCGCACCGTTGCCAAGAGCTGCGGCCGTGGTGAGCACCTTGAACGTCGAGCCGGGTGGGTAGGTCTGCGAGATCGCGCGGTTGACCAGCGGATCGTTGGGATCGGCATTGAGCTCGTCCCATGCCTTCGTGGTTTCGGCGCCGTCGTGGCTGGCAAGCAGGTTCGGGTCGTAGCTCGGAGTGCTGACCATCGTCAGGATGCGTCCGGTGCTCGGCTCGATCGCGACGACGGACCCGGTGTAACCCTTGCTGGTCAGCTGGTCGTACGCCACCTGCTGCATGGCCGGATTTAGCGTCGTGACGACGTTGCCGCCGCGCGGATCGCGTCCGGACACCAGGTCGAAGAAGCGCTGACTGAACAGCCGGTTGTCCGAGCCGTTGAGAATCGGATCCTCGGTGCGCTCGAGACCGGCGCTGCCGTACTGCATCGAGTAGAAGCCCGTGACCGGGGCGTACGGGTACGGATTCGGATACTCGCGCAGGTACTTGTACCGGTCGTCGGTGGCGCGGGAGGCGGCAAGCACCTGACCGGAAGCCGAGATCTGACCTCGCTGGCGTGAGTACTCGTCGAGCAGCACCCGCGAGTTGCGCGGGTCGGCTCGCAGGTCGTCAGCTTTGATGACCTGTACGTACGTGGCGTTGGCGAGGAGCGCGACAACCATCACCATGACGGCCATCGCGACGCGGCGCAGTGGAGTGTTCATACGCGCGGCATCATCTCGGTATTGGCGTCAGCGATTGGGGGCGGACCTTTCTTCTTCGTCACTACCGGCGCACGAGCCGCGTCCGAGATCCGGACGAGGATGGCCAGCAGTAGGTAATTCGCGAGCAGCGACGAGCCGCCGTACGACATGAACGGTGTTGTCAGACCCGTCAGCGGGATCAGCTTGGTGACGCCGCCGACGACAACGAAGATCTGGATCGCGATGGTGAACGACAGACCGGCGGCGAGCAGTTTGCCGAAGCTGTCGCGCACTGCCAACGCCGTACGCAGGCCGCGCACGATGAGAAGCAGGAACAGCATCAGCACAGCGGCCAGGCCGATCAGGCCGAGCTCTTCGCCGATGGTCGCGATGATGAAGTCCGTCTTCGCGAACGGCACCTGGTTGGGGCGGCCGCTGCCCAGACCTGTTCCGGCGATACCGCCGGTGGCCAGGCCGAACAGCGATTGCGAGATCTGATACCCGGTATTGGCGTAGTCGCCGAGCGGGTCCAGCCAGGTGTCGACGCGCACGCGCACGTGTCCGAACATCTTGTAGGCGAAGAAGAATCCGATGGCGAGCAGTCCGCCGCCGATCACCAGCCAGCCCACACGCTCGGTCGCGATGTAGAGCATCACCAGCACGGTGCTGAAGAGCAGCAACGACGTACCGAGGTCTGTTTCGAAGACGAGAACGCCCACCGAGACGATCCAGGCGAGCAGGATCGGCCCGAGGTCGCGGGCACGCGGAAAGTCCATGCCCAGGAAGTGTTTACCGGCCGAGGTGAACAGGTCGCGCTTCGCGACGAGCACCGACGCGAAGAAGATGATGAGCAGGATCTTCGCGAACTCACCTGGCTGAATGCTGAATCCGGGCAGGCGAATCCAGATCTTCGCGCCGTTCACGCTCGAGAACTTCGCCGGCAGGATCGCGGGAATCGCCAGGAACACCAGGCCCGCGAGGCCGAGTGTGTAGCTGAACCGCGCCATCAGGCGGTAGTCCTTCAAGAACACGAGCAGCAGCACGAAACCGGTGATCGCCAATGCAGTCCACATGACCTGCTGGTTCGCATCCGGTGACGGTGCCTCGACGCCGTTGTAGAGCGCTGTCTGTTCGTCGGCGAGGTCGAGTCGGTGGATGAGCACCAACCCGAGGCCGTTGAGCAGGGCGACGATCGGCAGCAACAGCGGATCGGCGTACGGCGCATACCGCCGAATTGCCAAGTGCGCGATCAGGAACAAGCCCGTGTACGCGAGCGCGTACTTGGCCAGATCGAGAGTGATCTTCTGTTCCTGGCTCGCCTCGACGAGCAGAAGCGAGACCGTCGTGATGATGACGGCAAAGCCCAGGAGCAGCAGCTCCATGTTTCGACGGGTCGACTGGACCGGCGCCGGGGCAAAACCTCCGGGCGGACTCGGAAAAGCCGTCCCCGCAGCTGCGTTGGACGACATCAGTTGACCGTCCTGCAAGTCTGACCGGGAACTTCGGTCGGCGTCGGCGTAGTCGTGGGTGCTGCCGTCGTCGGTGCAGCAGGATCCGCGGGTGGTGCGGGGGGCGGCGTGGTCTCCGGTGCCGGCGGGGGAGTGGGCGTGGCCGTCGTCGTCGGAACCGGCTCACAACGAGGCAGCAGATCGCCGCCGATGAGACGGATCATCTGGCTCTGCGCATCTTCACGCTTGCCGGACGGCAGCCCGGCGCGCACCTGCTCCTGCGCAGACGGCTGCAGATCCGTCACTTCGAGGATGTTGCAGTTGCTGGGAATCGCGTCGGGGGAGACGAGGGTCAGGACGTCGTCGTCGCCGACGCAACCCACCAGATCCGCGTCTTGCAGCGAGTAGCCGAGCACCGAACCGGGGATTCCGCGCAGCACCGTCACGCGGCCGTTGTCTTCGCCGACGTAGTAGTTGTTGCGGATGACGGCGCGGCCGATCACAGCGCCGACGCCGACCAGCGCGATCAGCACCACGGCGAGGACCACCCACCACAACCGGTTCCGCTTCTTCTTCGGTTCCGGTTCGGGTTGGGAGACAACTCGCTTGGGCGTCGCGCGCGGCGGACGCATGGCAGCGGCGCGGCCGGCAGCAGTGTTGGGGGGAGGGGAGTCCTCTTCCTCTTCCGTCGACGCGGCACCCGCGACGATGGGATGCGACTGGCCGTAGTCGAGGTCGATGACATCGGCGACGACGACGGTGACGTTGTCGGGACCGCCGCTGCGCAGCGCCAATTCGATGAGACGGTCGGCGCACTGCTCCTGCGAGCCTTCACGCATCGTGTTCTCGATGGTCTCGTCGCTGACCACATCGGAGAGGCCGTCGGAGCAGAGCAGGTAACGATCGCCGGCGCGGGCTTCGCGCACGGTGAGCGTCGGCTCGATCTCGTTGCCGGTCAACGCCCGCATGATCAGGGATCGCTGCGGGTGCGTGTGTGCCTGCTCGGCGGTGATCCGACCCTCGTCGACCAACGACTGCACGAAAGTGTCGTCGCGGGTGATCTGCGTCAGGTGGTCGTCACGCAGCAGGTAGGCGCGTGAGTCGCCGATGTGGACCAGGCCGAGCTTGCTGCCGGAGAAGAGGATCGCGGTGAGCGTGGTGCCCATGCCGTCGAGTTCGGGTTCTTCCTCGACATGATCGGCGATGGAATCGTTGCCCTCGCGGGTGGCTGCCTCGAGCTTGCCGAGCAGATCCTCGCCGGGCTCGTCGTCGTCGAGATGCGCCAGGGCGGCGATCATCAACTGCGACGCGACCTCACCGGCCGCGTGTCCGCCCATACCGTCGGCCAAGGCCAGCAGACGGGCACCGGCGTACACGGAATCTTCGTTGTTGGAGCGCACGAGACCGCGGTCGCTGCGCGCCGCGTAGCGGAGAACAAGGGTCACGGGCGTAGCTCGATTACCGTCTTGCCGACGCGAACCGGGGTGCCCAGCGGGACGCGCACCGCAGTCGTGACCTTGGCGCGGTCCAGATAGGTGCCATTGGTCGAACCGAGATCCTCGACGTACCAATCAGCGCCGCGCTGCGAGAGCCGTGCATGGCGCGTCGACGCGTAATCGTCGGTGAGAACGAGCGTCGAATCGTCGGCGCGGCCGATCATGACGGGCTGAGAACCGAGGGTGATGCGGGTGCCGGCGAGGGCGCCCTGCGTGACCACCAGGTACCGAGGCACCTTGGCCTTGCCCAGCGAGGGCAGGACCTTTCCGGCGCGGGTGTACCGCGGCGGAACCCTGACCCCGGAGCCGGCATAGATGTCGGAGCGGAGAGTGCGGAGGACTGCCCAGACGAACAGCCACAGTAGGAGCAGGAAGCCCGCCCGTGTGAGTTGCAGAATCAGGCCCTGCACGGCTGTCCACCTCCTTCTATGGCTCGAGCCCCGCCGCAGCGGGGTTCGAGCATTGTCGACTGGCAGCATCATAGGGGGCTCTGGGCCCCGAAGATCACGATACTGACAGCCGCGTGACGGCGGCGCGCCGACGGACCGCCGAATGTTCGATTGTTATCGGAAAAATCCTGGCGTCCGTTTCTCAGCTCAGAGAATGCGAACCAGAATCTCCGAGTGACCTGCACGAATGATGTCGCCGTCTGCCAGCTGCCAGTCCTGGACCGGTGCGCCGTTGACGGTGGTGCCGTTCGTGGATCCCAGATCGGACAGCATCGCGGTGCGGCCGTCCCAACGGATGTCGATGTGGCGACGTGAGACGCCCGTGTCCGGGAGGCGGAACTGAGCTTCCTGGCCGCGGCCGATGACATTGCTGCCGTCGCGAAGCTGGAAGTGGCGTCCGCTGCCGTCCTCGAGCTGCAGGGTTGCCGTCAGGCTCTGGGCCGTCGGTGCGTAACCGCCCTGCGGCTGGGCGTAGCCCTGCTGCGGGTAGGCCTGCGTCTGCTCGAAGTTGCCGCCCTGCTCGTAGCCGGCCTGCTCGTACGGCTGCTGTGTGTACGCCTGCTGGTCGTAACCGCCCTGCTGGTAGCTCTGCTGGTCGTAACCCGGCTGATCGTAGGACTGGCCGTTGTACGGCTGCTGGTAACCCTGCTGGTCGTAGCCGCCCTGCTGGTAGCCCTGCTGGTCGTACCCACCCTGGTACGCCTGCTGGCCGTAGCCCTGCTGGTCGTACGGCTGCTGCTGCTGGTAACCCTGCTGGTCGTAGCCGCCGCCCTGCTGGTCATAACCCTGCTGGTCGTAACCGGCTTGCTCGTACGGCTGCTGCTGGTTCGGGTACGCCTGCTGGTCGTAGCCACCCTGCTGCTGGTTGTAGCCCTGCTGGTCGTCGCCCGTGCGGTAACCGTCGCCGCGGTCGTAACCGTTCTGGTACGGCGCTTCCTGGCCCTGCGGAGCGGCATAACCGCCGTCGTCGTGGGAGTACCCGTTCCGTGCCGGCTGCTGCGGTTCGGGCTGGCGACCCGCCGGTTCGCGGCTTGGTTCGTAGCCTGAGTTCTGCGTCATGGGGCCGGCTCCTGGTTGTGACGGGACTGGATTGGAAACAGGGGGAACAATCGGTGCGGGTCGCTGAGGCGGCCGTTGTGGAGGCCGCGACGAAACCTGCGGAACATGCGACGGCGGTGATGCCTGCTCGGCGTCACCATCCGGGTCGACGGTCCCGCGGGTGCGGAACTGACCGGTGTGGAGCGTAGGCGAAGGCTCGAAAGTGACCGAGATGTCGCCGTACGTCTGCCAACCCTGATCGCGGATGAAATCCTGCAGGTGTCGGCTGAAAGCCTTGGTCGTCAGTTCGCGATCAGCTGCCAACTCTTCGTGATCGGAGTTGTTGATGGTGATCACGTAGTTGTTGGGGGCGAGAAGGATTCCGCCGCCGAGGTGCTCGACGCGGTCACGTGCCTCCTGCTGGAGCGCCGCCTCTACTTCCTGCGGCACAACACCACCACCGAAGACCCGCGCGAATGCGTCGCCGACAGCTCCTTGGAGCTTTCGTTCGAAACGCTGCACGATGCCCATCGGGCCCTCCTCTCGCCTCGCATCTACGACGGCAAAATGCTCGGCAAGTAGCGCCGGCACCGCCTTGTCGCGTGTCGTCCAAACTGCTGTACAGGTTCCACGGTACTGTCAAATGTCGCTTCGGCAGTACCTGGCCGCTGTTTCAGCATGGTATCGGTTCTGGGCTTTCGGCTGCTCGGTGTTCACTGATTCGTGCCCTGATCTGCACGAATAGAACTTTCAAAGTTTGTCGTGATAATGTTTCGGCGTTGCTCGGGCGAGTGGCGGAATGGCAGACGCGCTGGCTTCAGGTGCCAGTGTCCTTCGGGACGTGGGGGTTCAAGTCCCCCTTCGCCCACCACAAGACGAGGCCACGAACTCATAAGAGTTGGTGGCCTCGTTTTTGTTGTCGGCTAACTGGTCGCAGCCTGAATGAATCTCAGAACGAAGTCCAATGCGGTGCCTGCAAACGAGTCGTTGACTGTTTGAGGGGCCGCGGCGGGCGCAGTGATCTGAGGGTTCATCATCCCTGGCGGCAGTGTGCCGGGTGGGAGATTGATGATGGCGTTGATGTCGTAGATGGTGTTGTCGGGACCGTTGGTCACCGAGAACGAGATACTGCCGAGGTCGACGATCGGAGTGTCGGCTGATGCAGTACCCACTGCACTGCCGAAGGTGATCGCGGCAGCGAGCGCGCAGACGCCGAGGGCCGCGGTGGTCCGGGACAAACGATTAGGTGTGTCGAGTCCATTCACAGATGTGCTCCCTTTCGTGGTGACAGCATCCCTGCACGGGACGCCGAGCAGCCAGGAGATTGCAACCACTATCGAGGAAGATAACGGACATTCACCCCATGGCGGGGTGGTTCGGCACCGGTTGCTTGGACAACGGATCTGAGTCGATTCTCAAGTCGAGCGAGGACTGCGCGCGAGTTTTCGCGTGAACGAAGGCCCTGTATCGACTAGTGAATTCCGAATCGTCCATCGCGGCAGGCCGATTGAACAACTCGCTGGCTCTGGGCACCACGTTCGGCGCGGCCACGTCAGACCTGGAGCTGGCCACGACGTTCTCGCTCATCGCGCGCTCGATCTGTTGTCCACTTGCGAGAAGTGCCTTTCCCGAATCCTGGGGGCGGGGCTGACATTTCCTGGCCGGACTCTCGTGGCGGCACACGTCGGGCCGCCGGTGCCGGTCAGCACGAGACCCGGTTCAACCGACCGTGGCCGATCGCGAGCGCTCCACCGAATAAGACCGCGCGAATACTACGATCATTCGTACTTATCGAAGTATTCGTCTTCCAGCCAGCCAGCCAGCCAGCCAGCCAGCCAGCGACGACGACCGCCCGGTGAACCAGATTCCCCATACGTGGTGATATCCGACCTCTCTAGCCGCTCTAGCCGCGTCGGTTCACTCACGGGTTCTCTGGAAGAGAAGGTCGAGTACCTGCAGGCGTTCGCTCTCGCTCAGCAAGACTGACAGGGGCGACATGTTCGCATCTCGAAGTCGGTCTCGGTTTCGGAGATGTGGATCCTGCGACGGTGCCGATTTCGTTGTCCGCGACGATGCGTTCCCACTGGTCCACGCAGTGGTGGAGAGTGTTCCCGTGAATGTAGTCACGGTTGGTCTGCAATCTGCGTGCACCTTGTCGGTGTTGATCGAGAGGTGTGCGCGGTCGATTTTGACCAGGGTTGCTTCGTGTACGACTTTCTTCCGGACGACTCTCAGCGGAACTGCGGATATCTGCGACTCCCTGCATCCTGGATATCCCAGTGCTAAACAGGCAGTTTGTCCGATCGGTGTATCTGTTTTGCGGTCTACGCCACGGCCATCGGAATATCGTCGGGATAGTCGGCCCCGACACTCACCGGCATCTTGCCTAGCACCGTGCCAAATAATTCGGGAGCTACAGTAAGAGACTTGGTCGTCTCTTACCAGCAGTGGTGTGAATAGACCATTGCATTTTGCCGTCGCCCCTAATCCACCCATTCGCGATTGATGCCTTACGAAGCGCCCCGATGTCGAGTAGAACGCCGAGCCTTTGATGAAATGCCGGTTGCCGAGCGACGCCGTTCGGAGTGATCCTGTGAATACCGATGTTGCCGGCATCGAAATGTTCGAGACGCTGTTGCAGCCCTCTGATCACCCCTCGTGCTGATAGACCGACTGTGGAACCTGCCCAGCCACGCTCACAAGCGTCGGCGACGGTTCTATCCGTTCCGTAGGCTCTATCCGTTCCGTAGGCCGTCGCCACTCGCCGTTCGCGGTGAGCGCATCCGAGTGGACCCACCGACTAACGATCCTCCCGGACGGGCTCAGCGCAGCTGGCACACTACGGAACCGGTTGCCGTCCTCGTCAGTGAACTCGATTGGCACGAACCCGTAAGTGCTGTTGACGATCTCTTTGTTGGAGATGAACTGGAATTCTTGGACTTCGCCCGCACCGAGAAACGCAGGAGGATGTGTGTCTGCGGCCATTGGTATCGATAGCGTGACGGTGTTCGCGGGTGCCCCAGCAACCAAGGCCGTGAGAACACGTCCGACGCGGACGTCATAGATCGAGTCATCCGATCGGTTCGCCACCGATACCGCCCATCCAAGCGGATAGTGAGGGGCTACAACGGTCTGAGTCGGTTCGATTCGCACTTCGACCCGCCCCGCGCGGCGAAGAGCACGAGAACGTCTGTCTTCCTCTTGCACATTCCGGGCCCGTAATAGTTGCCGCAGTGTCATATACGCAGCCCCGGCCGCCGCTGCAGACGCCAGACCTCCAACCCAAGTACCAAGCGCTCCGTATTGGATGCCCAGCCCGAACATCCGATTTACAGAGATGAAGCACAGCAATAGGCCAGCCAGCGAGAGTGAAAGGGCCAGGGCGCCGAGTGCCCGAGAAGTCGATTGAGTCGTACGACGAGGTGTGTTCTCCACCTAGCTACGATATTCGCAGGTACCGACATACCTGGCGCCGTGGATTTTTCCGGGCGCTGCTAGGAAGACATACGTGCCGGTGCCGCGATAATCGCATCTAGCTTGGTTGCGGCTGACGGAGAACATCATCTCACTGACATGAGGAATCTCCGCCACCTATCAGCCGCAGTCTATTTCCTGGAATTGAGACATCCGCTCGTTCTGCGTGGGATCAGGTGTTGGTCCAGCCCACTGCGTCTCAGAAGTACGTGCCAAAACTAGAGTCTCACGATTGAGTGATGTGGCGACTTGTGGGACGTTTCGGACCTATGAGTGCCCCGGCTTGAACCGGATACTTCGTCGGCCACCCCCGCGCAAGCGCTGGCCGTGTCCTTGATGAGCGGAATGCACTCTTGTCGAGGATAGATCGATATTCGGCATCTGGTCAGCCGCGGCGATTGCGCAGGTGGAGTGTGTCGAAAACCCGCGTCGACAATCAACGTCGAATCGCTGCGGGCGTCCGGGGTTTCCGACGGCATTGAAGGCGATCGAACCCCGTTGATTGCAGATCAGTTCGCATGTCAGCGCGCAGAGGTGGTGTGTGGAGATGGACAGACACGGTTGGTGAGCGGTCATCCTCCACCTGAATATTTAAGTGGCCATGGCGACGGAGGATCGGCTCTAACTTCGTGATCCGATCCATCTGTACCGCGGTGAAGCCATTATTTCGGCCGCAACCCGGCGGGATTGAACCGAGCTGAGAACCTGGGTAAGCGCATCGGGGATCGGGCGTTCGACCCGTACAAAGTTCCATGTCGATGGTATTGCGAGTTTCCATTCGTCGTCGATGTGGACCAATGCCAGTCGTTCTCGCCAGCGGTCGCTATCTGAAGCGACCCAGCCGGCGCCAAACAGGGTCAGTTCAACCTCTTGTTCAGAGGCGCGGCCGGAACGCAGGCGTGCTCGAATTACGGCCCGTTTGTGTATCGGGCGTGTCCGACAGAAGTTCGCCGTTTCCTTGGACCGTGACGATGGGTTCACGTGTGTCCGAAATGTCGTCCCCATCGGGGACGCCTCAACCCAGCGCCGCCCGCGCAGCATTGAACCCACCCATCCCGTGAACCCCGCCGCCCGGGGGAGTCGCGGACGAGCAGAGGTACACGCCCGGGGCCCCGGTGGCATAGGGGTCCAGCCCGAACCGGGGGCGCGCGATGATCTGCCGCGCAGTGTTCGCCCCCGCGGAGATGTCGCCACCCACGTAGTTGGGGTTGTACGCCTGCATCTGCGGCACATTGCGCACATGGACGCCCACGATCCGGTCCCGGAACCCCGGCGCAAACCGCTCGATCTGACGCGTCACTGCATCGGTCGCGTCGCCCGGATAGCCATGCGGCACATGCGCATACGCCCAGACCGGATGGATGTCTCCGACGGAACGGGAAGGGTCGGCCAAGAACTGCTGGCCCAACAGAATGAAGGGCTTGTCCGGCATCTGACCCCGAACGGTCTGGCGTTCGACAGCAGCAGTCTCCGAAATCGTCCCGGACAGATGCAGGGTGCCGGCCTTGCGGGCGTGCGGATTCGTCCACGGCACGACGCCCCCGTCGGAATCACCACGCACGGCGTAGTCGACCTTGTAGGCGGCGGTGCCGTAGCGGAATTTGCGGTAGGCCCGTGCGATGCGGTCGGGCTGGCGACCGTCGAGCAGACGACCGGCCGCGTCGGGGGCGATGTCGAGCATGACGATGTCGTAGTCGGCGATCTGGGAGTAGTTGGTGACCCAGTTCCCGGTTTCGATGGTGCCACCGAGGCTTCGCAGGATCGACGCGAGGGCGGCTGCAATTGAGCCCGAACCACCTTGTGCCACAGGCCAACCGTGAGCATGGGCTCCAGCAGTGAGCATCGAGCCGACGGCGCTGGACAGGGGAAGGGTGAGCGTCCCGAACATGTGCGCCGCGACGCCGCCGAACAGTGCCCGCGCCTGTGGGGTCTTGAACATCCGCGCGAAACCCGTCGCGGGAAGCAGAGCACCTGTCCCGAAACGGGCGAGCATCAGCGGGTGCTTCGGGACGTGGACGATCGGCTGGAAGACGTCCTGCACCAACTCGTCGAAGTTCTCGGAGAGGTATCCGAAGACGTCGAGCCAGCGCTTGCCGTCGCCACCCAGTCCGTCAGCGGTCCGGTTGATGTCGCGCCAGAGAACCCCGGCGGTGCCGTCGTCGAGTGGATGGGCCAGATCGATCTCGGGCCACAGCCACGTCAGGCCGTGCTTGGCGAGCCCGAATTCGCGGTCGAGTTCCTTGAAGTAAGGAGAAGCCAAGGCTGTGGGATGGAAGGCGGAGCAATCGTCGTGGACGAGTCCGTCGACTATGTATTCGCTACTGCGGGTGCCGCCGCCGATCTTGTCCGCACCCTCGATGACATGGACGTCGATTCCGGCGCGGGCGAGTTCGATCGCCGCCGCGAGACCGTTGGGGCCACTGCCCACCACTACTGCTGTTGTCATTTGCGCTTCGCCACCCGTCTTCTCAAGGGTGAGCCTACGGAAATTACAGCGATGGCATTCTGCGAGCAAACAATTCAGGCCTAGACCTTGGTTGATCGATCAACTTTTGTTACAGTTCGAGGCGCACTGGCCGCAGCTGATTCTTATCGCTGCGGCCAGTTGTTGCATTTATCGCCTGTCGCGCCTGTTTCCTGCGGATTCGGTATCCTGTGAATCGGAACTTCTCTGCACAGACGCAGCTCCGAAATCTGTCGAGGGGCCTTCTGGCTCCCTGCATCGCCGCAGTTCAGAGCAATTATAGGGCTACCTTAGTTGCGCCCGTGCCGGGGTTCTGAATTATCGTTTTCGTTACACGGTTGACTCACAAAAGTTTCAACCGACCGAAGACTCACGTCGCCGGGTGCCAGAACGCACACCATCGCGTCTGCGCAGGGCGGCTACTTCGGTGGTACCGAACACATCGTCGTGTCGGTGCTTTGAAGGACTTGCATTGCAAGTTGATGGCCATCAGCGCTGCTGGTCGTCGGTGCATCTTTATGGCATACGAAGGCTGGGTATGAAGCAACTTCCAGGCCCCCAGGGCCTCTATCACCCGTCCAATGAGCACGACTCCTGTGGAGTCGCATTTGTTGTCGACATGCATGGTCGCCGCAGCAGGGACATCGTCGAAAAGGCGATCACCGCTCTGGTCAACCTCGAGCATCGCGGCGCTGCCGGATCCGAACCCAACACGGGTGACGGTGCGGGCATTCTGCTGCAGGTTCCCGACAAGTTCTTCCGAGCTGTCGTGGACTTCGCGCTGCCCGCCGAAGGCGCGTACGCAACCGGTATCGCATTCCTCCCGCAGGGCGATGCCGATGCACACGAGGCTGCTGCTGCAGTCGAGAAGATCGTCGTCGAAGAGGGCCTGAAGGTTCTCGGCTGGCGCGAGGTCGGAACCGACGACTCATCGCTGGGCGCACTGGCGCGCGACGCGATGCCGACGTTCCGTCAGATCTTCATCGGCTCCGAGGGTGACAAGTACACCGGCATGGATCTCGAGCGTCATGCATACGTGGTGCGTAAGCGCACCGAGCACGAGCTCGGCTCCGAAGGCGCCGGCAAGGGTGGCCCGGGTAGCGAGACCGTGTACTTCCCCAGCCTGTCCGGCCAGACGTTCGTCTACAAGGGCATGCTCACCACCCCGCAGCTCAAGGGTTTCTACCTCGATTTGCAGGACGATCGTGTCGAGAGCGCACTGGGCCTGGTCCACTCGCGCTTCTCCACCAACACGTTCCCGTCGTGGCCGCTGGCGCACCCGTTCCGCCGGGTCGCTCACAACGGTGAAATCAACACCGTCACCGGCAACGAGAACTGGATGCGCGCTCGCGAGTCCCTGATCGACAGTGACGTCTTCGGCGGCCGCGAGAACCTGGAGAAGATCTTCCCGATCTGCACCCAGGGCGCCAGTGACACCGCTCGTTTCGACGAGGTGCTCGAGATGCTGCACCTCGCCGGCCGCAGCCTGCCGCACGCAGTTCTCATGATGATCCCGGAAGCCTGGGAGAAGCACGAGAGCATGGACCCCGCTCGTCGGGCGTTCTACGAGTACCACTCGGCACTCATGGAGCCCTGGGACGGACCGGCGTCGGTGTGCTTCACCGACGGCACCGTCATCGGCGCCGTGCTGGACCGCAACGGTCTGCGTCCGTCGCGTCTGTGGATCACCGAAGACGGCCTCGTCGTCATGGCGTCGGAGGTCGGCGTCCTGCCGATCGATCCGTCCACCGTGGTCCGCAAGGTCCGCCTCCAGCCCGGTCGCATGTTCCTCGTGGACACCGCGCAGGGCCGGGTCATCAGCGACGAGGAACTGAAGAACGAACTCGCTGCCGAGCACCCGTACCAGCAGTGGATCGACGAAGGTCTGATCCACATGGACGACCTGCCGGACCGTCCGTACACGTACATGTCGCACGAGCGCGTCGTGCTGCGTCAGCAGCTCTTCGGTTTCACCAACGAAGAGGTCAACCTGCTGGTCAAGCCGATGGCTCTCTCCGGTGCCGAGGCACTGGGCTCGATGGGTACCGACACTCCGATCGCCGTGCTCTCGTCACGTCCGCGGATGCTGTTCGACTACTTCTCGCAGCTCTTCGCTCAGGTCACCAACCCGCCTCTCGACGCGATCCGTGAAGAGGTCGTCACCAGCCTCGGCGCGACCATCGGCCCCGAGGGCGACCTGCTGCACCCGAATGCGGACTCCTGCAAGCAGATTGCGCTCCCGCAGCCGATCCTGCACAACGACGACCTGTCGAAGCTCGTTCACGTCAACGACGACGGCGAATTCCCGGGCTTCCGCAGTGTCGTGATCCGCGGCCTGTACCCCGTCAAGGAAGGCGGCGACGGTATCCGTCGTGCGCTCGAGGGCATCAAGTACCAGGTCTCGCAGGCAATCGAGGGTGGCGCACGCATCGTCGTGCTCTCGGACCGTGAGTCCACCGAGGACTACGCGCCGATCCCGTCGCTGCTCCTCACCTCGGCCGTGCACCACCACCTGGTTCGTGAGAAGTCGCGCACCAAGGTCGGCCTCATCGTCGAGGCCGGCGACGCCCGCGAGGTGCACCACATGGCGCTCCTCATCGGCTTCGGTGCCGCAGCGGTCAACCCGTACATGGCTTTCGAGACCATCGACGAGTTCCTGCAGAACGGCGAGCTCGAGGGTCTGACCCTCGAGAAGGGCATCGCGAACTACATCAAGGCAGCCGGCAAGGGTGTCCTGAAGGTGATGTCCAAGATGGGCATCTCGACGCTCGCGTCGTACACCGGTGCTCAGTTGTTCCAGGTCATCGGCCTCTCGCAGGAGCTGACGGACGAGTACTTCACCGGTCTGCAGTCGCAGCTCGGTGGCATCGGCCTCGACCAGATCGCAGCCGACGTCCAGGCACGTCACGCCGTCGCATACCTCGATCGCCCCGAAGAGCGCGCTCACCGCGAGCTCGAGGTCGGCGGCGAGTACCAGTGGCGTCGTGAAGGCGAGTACCACCTGTTCAACCCGGACACCGTCTTCAAGCTCCAGCACGCAACTCGCACAGGTCAGTACGAGGTGTTCAAGGAGTACACGACCATGGTCAACGACCAGTCGGAGCGCCTTGCCGCTCTGCGTGGTCTGTTCGACTTCAACATCGGCAAGCGGCCGTCGATCTCGATCGACGAGGTCGAGCCGGCCAGCGAGATCGTCAAGCGTTTCTCGACGGGTGCGATGAGCTACGGCTCCATCTCCGCCGAGGCTCACGAGACTCTCGCCATCGCGATGAACCGTCTGGGCGCCCGCTCCAATTCCGGTGAGGGCGGCGAACATCCGTCGCGCTTCACGCCGGACGAGAACGGCGATCTGCGTCGCAGTGCCATCAAGCAGGTCGCGTCGGGACGCTTCGGTGTCACCTCGCACTACCTGAGCAACTGCACCGACATCCAGATCAAGATGGCGCAGGGAGCCAAGCCCGGTGAGGGCGGCCAGCTTCCGGCTCACAAGGTGTACCCGTGGGTGGCCGAGGTTCGGCACTCCACGCCTGGCGTCGGGCTGATTTCGCCGCCGCCGCACCACGACATCTACTCGATCGAGGATCTCGCTCAGCTGATCCACGACCTGAAGAACGCCAACCCGCAGGCCCGCATCCACGTGAAGCTGGTCTCCGAGGTCGGCGTCGGAACCGTCGCGGCCGGTGTCTCCAAGGCACATGCCGACGTCGTTCTGATCTCCGGTCACGACGGCGGCACCGGTGCCACCCCGCTGACCTCCGTCAAGCACGCGGGCGCACCGTGGGAACTCGGCCTCGCCGAGACCCAGCAGACGTTGCTGCTCAACGGTCTCCGTGACCGCATCGTCGTGCAGGTCGACGGCCAGCTCAAGACGGGTCGCGACGTCGTCGTCGCTGCCCTGCTCGGCGGCGAGGAGTTCGGTTTCGCCACCGCACCGCTGGTTGTCTCGGGCTGCATCATGATGCGCGTCTGCCATCTCGACACCTGCCCCGTCGGTGTCGCGACGCAGAACCCGTTGCTGCGTCAGCGTTTCAGTGGCAAGCCGGAATTCGTCGAGAACTTCTTCATGTTCATCGCCGAAGAGGTTCGCGAGCTTCTCGCGGAACTCGGTTTCCGCACGCTGCTCGAAGCCGTCGGCCAGGTCGACATGCTGGACACCACGCGCGCTCTCGATCACTGGAAGGGAAGCAAGGCAGGCAATCTCGATCTGTCGCCGATCCTCACCCAGGTCGAGTCCGCGTTCATGGACCAGGACGTCCACTGCACCGGCACGCAGGATCACGGTCTCGACAAGGCGCTCGATCAGCAGCTGATCGTCTCGGCCCGCAACGCACTCGACAAGGGTGAGGCGGTCTCCTTCGAGTCCGCGATCACCAACGTCAACCGCACGGTCGGCACCATGCTCGGCCACGAGGTCACCAAGGCGTTCGGTGGAGAGGGCTTGCCCGAGGGCACCATCGACATCACGTTCACCGGTTCCGCCGGTAACAGCTTCGGTGCTTTCGTGCCCAGCGGTATGACCCTGCGCCTGCACGGCGACGCCAACGACTTCGTCGGCAAGGGCCTTTCGGGTGGACGCATCGTCGTACGCCCGCCGCTGGATGCAGCGGAAGGCTTTGTCGCCGAGGACAACATCATCGGTGGCAACGTCATCCTGTTCGGCGCCACCAGCGGCGAGGCTCTGCTTCGCGGTGTCGTCGGCGAACGCTTCGCAGTCCGTAACTCCGGCGCCACTGCCGTCGTCGAGGGTGTGGGCGATCATGGTTGCGAGTACATGACGGGTGGAAAGGTGGTCATCCTCGGAGCCACCGGACGTAACTTCGGCGCCGGCATGTCCGGTGGCGTCGCGTACATCTACAACCCCGACAAGGCATTCGAGAAGAACCTCAACACCGAACTGGTGGACCTCGAGGATCTTTCGGGCGACGACTTCACCTGGTTGAAGGGCGCCATCGAACGTCATCGCGACGAAACCGGCTCCGAGGTTGCAACGCGCATCCTCGCTGACTGGTCGCAGCAGGTGGGTCACTTCGCAAAGGTGATGCCCCGCGACTACAAGAAGGTTCT
>NZ_LVCT01000581.1:0-2518 GCF_001647205.1 Rhodococcus sp. EPR-134 | reverse complement strand
CCGAGATCTTCGGTCGCAACCTCGGCGGCACGCCCGAAGCCATGAAGGAAGCGTGGGAGACCTTCTACGAAGGCTACGAATCCATCACTACCAAGGACATCGCGGATACCATCGAGTTCGCGATCGACGCCCCTGGTCACGTCAATCTTGGTCTCATCGAGGTGCTCCCCACCTTCCAGGTGCCCGGTGGCCTCGACTTCATCCGTCGCAACGACTGAGAGAGCGCATCATGAGTTTTGTACTACCGGAAACGACGCTCGGAGTGGTGGCCCATGCGGCAGGTGACCTGCGGGTCGAGCATGTTGCGTTGACTGCGCCGACCGCCGAGCAGGCAGTGATCGAGATCGCTTACGGCGGTGTGTGTGGATCAGATCTGCACTACTGGACGCACGGCGCGGCGGGGGAGTCGATTCTGAAGGCACCGATGCTGCTCGGTCACGAGGTGGTCGGCACGGTCGTGACGGCCGCGGCGGACGGAACGGGGCCGGCAGTTGGAACTTCCGTGGCCGTACACCCCGCAACGCCCGGTGGGACCGCGCCTCGGTTCCCGAGCGATCGGCCCAACCTCTCGCCCTGCTGCACATACCTGGGAAGTGCAGCGCAGTACCCACACACCGAGGGCGCCTTCGTGAAATACGCAGTGCTCCCGACACGCATGCTCCGGGAACTGCCCGAGGGGTTGGACCTGCGGACTGCGTCGGTAGCCGAACCGGCAAGCGTTGCCTGGCACGCTGTTTCGCGAGCGGGAGACGTACGCGGGAAGAAGGCGCTGGTCGTCGGCTGCGGACCCATCGGCGCACTGGTCGTGGCTGTGCTCAAACGAGCAGGCGCGCAGTCGATCACCGCGGTCGACGTGCACGACGTTCCGCTGCAGATCGCGTCGACGCTCGGTGCGGATCGGGTTCTCGAGGCCACCGACGCCGAGGCAGTCGCCGCATCCGATGCCGACGTGGTCGTCGAGTGCACCGGCAATCATCGCGGGCTCGAATCCGCTATTCGCGGGGCGACGCGCGGTGGACGGGTGGTCATGCTCGGGCTTCTTCCGTCCGGACCTCAACCGGTACACATTTCGCTGGCGATCACGCGAGAGTTGGAGTTGGTGGGCTCATTCCGCTTCAACGACGAAATCGACGAGGTGCTGCTCGCCCTCGCCGACGGTTCGCTTGCTGTCGATGCTGTTCTCACACACGAATATCCGGTCGAGGAAGCTCTGGAAGCCTTCGCAGTCGCCAAGGATGCTTCGGTGTCGGGGAAGGTGCTGTTGCGGTTCTGAGTCCTTCGACCCTGTGCGCCTTTATTAACCGCGGGCGGTTAATAAAGGCGCACAGCAGGTTATTCGACCACCAGGCCCTTGGCTTCCAGCAGAGCAGTCAGATTGCTCACCTCGAGTGGGGTCTCTCCCCGCTTGTAACGCTCGATGTACCCGGCTTCGGCTTCGTCACGGGCACGCGAGAGTTCGATTGCCTCGGCAACCTCCTCGCGGCGGACCACGACAACGCCGTCGCAGTCACCCTTGACGACGTCACCGGGATAAATGACCTGTTCTCCGAAGACCAGGGGATGGTTGATCGGGCCGAGAGATTCCTTGACGGTTCCCTCGATGTACACGTGCTTGGAGAAGACGGGGAATCCGAGTTCGCGGATCTCCCGGGTATCGCGCACTCCGCCGTCGGTGACCAGTGCGGTAATGCCGCGCGCAACACAGGCATTGGCCAGAACATCGCCGAACTGGCCGGCGGCTTGATCACCTGAAGAGACGATCAGGACGTCACCCGGCTGTGCGTAGCTGATCGCAACCTGCAGCATGAGGTTGTCGCGGGGATGGCACTTGACTGTGAAAGCGGAGCCGCAGAACTTCATGTCGCGGTCGATCGGCTTGATCGCCGGATGCAGCGAGCCCTTACGTCCCTGTGCCTCGTGAATCGTGGCCGCGGAGAACGTCCCCAGTTCGGCAATCAGGTCCTTGTCCGCGCGATCAATTTTCGTCTTGACGTGAATCATCTTGTACTCCAGAAAGTATGAAAGATCAGGAAAGGCGTTCGACTGCCGCGGCGATCTGTGCCGCGGCCTTTTCGAGGACAGCCTCGGAGGTGGCGAAGGAGATACGGAAGTACGGCGATGCGCCGTAAGCCGAACCCTGAATGGTGGCAACCGACGCCTCGTCGAGGAGATAGAGGACGAGATCCTGGTCGGACTCGATCACGGTGCCATCCGGGGTCTGCTTGCCGATCAAGCCGGCACAGTTGACGAACAGGTAGAACGCACCCTGCGGCACGACGGGCTCGAGCCCGGGGACAACACTGAGGAGGTGAGCCGAGAGGTCGCGTCGTCGTCGGTAACTTCGTACGGATTCGGTGAGGAAACTCTGGTCGCCGGTGAGGGCTTCCACGGCTGCGGCCTGGCTGATCGAGGACGGGCAGGAAGAACTCTGACCCTGCAGTTTGTTGACGGCGCCGATCAATCCGGAATTTCCGAGTCCGTATCCGAGTCGCCACCCGGTCATGGCATGAGACTTGGA
>NZ_LVCT01000580.1:0-2446 GCF_001647205.1 Rhodococcus sp. EPR-134 | reverse complement strand
GCACACGTCGCGCGAACTTCCGGTTCGCCGGCCGGTGCCGTTGCGCCTGCTCGACTGGAAAGAGGTCTACGAGGAGTTCCCGAAGGAAACCCTCAAGACCCAGGCCAGCCGTTGCATGGACTGCGGAATTCCTTTCTGCCACAACGGTTGCCCTCTCGGAAACTTGATTCCCGAGTGGAACGACCTGGTCTACAAGGACCACTGGCACGACGCCATCGAGCGTCTGCACGCGACCAACAACTTCCCGGAGTTCACCGGTCGTCTGTGCCCCGCACCCTGTGAGGCGTCCTGTGTCCTGGGCATCAACCAGGATCCGGTCACCATCAAGCAGGTCGAGGTCGAGATCATCGACAAGGCCTTCGACGAAGGGTGGGTCAAGCCGGTTCGCGCCGCGCACGCCACCAACAAGAAGGTTGCGGTTGTCGGCAGTGGTCCGGCCGGTCTGGCTGCAGCGCAGCAGCTGACCCGCGCCGGTCACGCAGTGACGGTCTTCGAGCGGGCAGACCGCATCGGCGGCCTGCTGCGCTACGGCATCCCCGAGTTCAAGATGGAGAAGCGGCACATCGACCGCCGTCTCGAGCAGATGGAAGCCGAAGGCACCGTCTTCAAGACCAACGTCAATGTCGGCGTGGACATCACCGCGGACGAGCTGCGTGAGCAGTTCGACGCAGTGGTTCTGGCCGGCGGCGCCACGGCAGCTCGCGATCTTCCGCTCCCGGGCCGCGAACTGGACGGCATCCACCAGGCGATGGAGTTCCTGCCGATCGCCAACCGCGTGCAGTTGGGTGACCTCGACGCTCCCACCATCACCGCTGAGGGCAAGAAGGTTGTCATCATCGGCGGCGGCGACACCGGAGCGGACTGCCTCGGCACCTCGCACCGTCAGGGTGCGGCCAGCGTCCACCAGTTCGAGATCATGCCGCGTCCGCCGGAGACTCGCGCCGAGCAGACTCCGTGGCCGACGTACCCGCTCATGTTCCGCGTGGCTTCGGCTCACGAGGAGGGCGGCGAGCGTCTGTTCTCCGTCAACACCGAGAACTTCGTCGGTGAAAACGGCAAGGTCACCGGACTCAAGGCTCACGAGGTCGAGATGAAGTCGGGTCGCTTCGAGAAGGTCGAGGGCTCGGACTTCGAGCTCGAAGCCGATCTCGTGCTCCTGGCCATGGGCTTCGTCGGTCCCGAGAAGCCGGGTCTGCTCACCGATCTCGGGGTCGACTTGAACGAGCGTGGCAACGTCGCCCGCACGTCGAAGTGGAACACCAACGTCGACGGCGTGTTCGTGGCCGGCGACATGGGCCGCGGTCAGTCCCTGATCGTCTGGGCCATCGCCGAGGGACGTTCCGCAGCAGCCGCTGTGGACACCTACCTCGAGGGTGTCACGGCCCTTCCGTCACCGATCCACCCGACAGCGGCTCCGCAGCGCTAGAGGCTCTCACAAAGCCGCACCCCACCGCATTCGGTGGGGTGCGGCTTTGTTTCTGCAAGCAATTCGCACGATCTGTAACAAACCTTCATCAATCGTGCATCGGACAGACACAACGCCCAGACAGTATGATTCCGGAGCACCGATAGTGGTGTATGGGTTGCTGAAGGTAAAACAGGGGAGTTTCATGCGTGCGAGGCGTCTCGTTGCGGTGTTGTCGGCACTTGCTGCGGCAGTAGTGGTACCGGTTGTCAGTGCTCCCGTGGCGTCGGCTGATCCCTGCCCCAGCCTGTACGTCGTGGCCATCCCGGGAACCTGGGAGCCCTCGGGCACCAGGCCCGGCGCCGGCATGCTTGCCCCGGTCACCAACGGCCTTCCCGGTTCCGTACGCACCGATTACGTCACCTACTCGGCGACGGCCTTCCCGTGGGAGTCCAACGTCTACGCCAAGTCGAAGCAGCAGGCTGTCGACAATGCCCGCGGCATGATCGGCGCTATGGCCGCCTCGTGCGGTGACACTCGCTTCGCCATCGTCGGGTACAGCCAGGGCGCCGACGCGGCAGGCGATCTCGCCGCCGAGATCGGAACCGGCATCGGCGTGGTCCCCCCGACTCGCGTCGAGGGCGTCGGCTTGCTGTCCGATCCCCGTCGTTCCGAGTCCGACGTCCTGATCGGCCCCGCTGTCGGCGGTAACGGTGCCAGCGGCCCTCGCATCGGTGGATTCGGTTGGCTGTCAGGCAAAACGGTGACGCTGTGCGCGGTCGGTGACCTGTACTGCTCGACGCCGAAGGACGATTTTGTGATGCGCCTGGCCGGATTCATGGCTCAGGCGTCCGATCCCACTCCGGCCAGTGCGCTCGCGCTGCGCGACGAAGCGGCCGTGATCGTCAACGATCTGATCACCGCAGGCGGGCTCCCCGCTCTGATGGCCCAGCTCGATCCGGGCGCGAATTCGCGTCGCATCGATCAGCTGGTCGACTTCTACGGCTCGCAGGTCCACACCGACTACACGCGTTACGTCGT
>NZ_LVCT01000579.1:0-1453 GCF_001647205.1 Rhodococcus sp. EPR-134 | reverse complement strand
AGATCTCGGCAATGCGCTGCGAGGACATCGGCGTGATCTGTGAGTACACCTCGCCGACGGAGTTGAACTCCGCCAGCACTTCGGACCGAGGCATACCGTCAGCGAGAGCCTTGCAGGTGCCGTCGGCGTAGAGGATCTCTGCGGAATCCATTCCGGCGGGAGGGATCCCGGCCAGACGCAGAGCGGCGATGTACCGCTGCCCCTTCTCGCCGGCGTTCGCGACGATCTCTTCCGGTGACCGGGCGTCGATCGGTGAGTTTGCCGGTGGCGCTACCTGTGGCGCCACCGGCAGCGTTACCGGTGGGGGCGTCGATTCGACGACGCTCGGCGCGGCTTCCGGAGTTGCGGCGGGTGGGCTGGTCGCCAGCGCCGACAGGGACTCGGGGGCAGCTGAACTCGACGTTGCCGCGATCGACGTGCTGGTGGCAGCAGATGTGGATTCCGCTGCGTCGCTGTCGGATTGGCTGCTGCAGCCGCTGAGGATTAGGCCCGCTGCCGCGACGCAGAGGACCAGTCTGTTCGTGTTCATCACCCGTGAGTGTTACATACCGTACCGCTTATTTTGTCCGTTTTAAGGAAACTCCCTTTTGCCCTGTTTTTAAGTCGAAGTCCTGTGATATACATCTGTTCAGTTGTTACTTGTGAGTAGGAGCACACCGCGAAGACCTTGTCGGCGGCGGTCGAAACACAAGCAATGACTGCGAGTTTCGTCCCCCATCACATAAACGGCAGGGAGAAATCAGTGCAGAAATCTCACAAGAACGGCAACCGACGTCTCGGCACGCGCGTGGCCGTCATTGCAGGTACCGCAGGTGCGGTCCTCGCGTTCGCGGCGCCGATGGCCTCGGCTCAGGATCCGGTCGACAATTCGATACCCGGTGCCGCAGTGTGTCCGGCTACTGCCGAATCCTGTGTGTCGGTTGTGGTTCAGAGCGGAACCTTCGACAACAACGGCTTCAACCTCCCGATCGGAAAAGGCGACATGATCATCGCCGCCGAGGCCGGCTCCGGTGAAGGTGAGTCCACCGTTCTTCTCCCGCGCGACGACGGACACCACGGTGTCTACTCCAAGCCGTTGACCGTTCCGGGTGGAGTCCTCGGAATCGACCTGCCGTTCGGCAATCTGTTCGGCCTCGCCGCAGTCACCGCCGAGGTGGAGGCGACCGCTGCCCCGACCCTCAACGGCATCATCACCGACATGGATCTGAGCATCCCGGTGCGGATGAAGATCAACAACGCGTTCCTCGGTGACAACTGCTACCTGGGCTCCGCGGCTGCGCCGGTGAATCTTCGTCTCGCGCCTGACCCGTCGGTGGTACCGACCTACACGGTGCTCCCGGACAATGCACTGAAGGTGAGCCCGGTCGGGAACCAGGCCACCGGCTTCGCGCTGCCCGCCGCCAGTGGTTGCGGACCGTTCGGAGTGCTGAACCCGATCGTCAACTGGCGAGCA
>NZ_LVCT01000578.1:0-11234 GCF_001647205.1 Rhodococcus sp. EPR-134 | reverse complement strand
CTCGGTGGCGGAACAGGATCCAGCGGTTCCAGTGGCTCGAGCGGTTCGTCCGGAAGCTCCGGTTCCTGAAAACTCGGATGCCTTGAAGCAGCGGTGGTGACGGAATGTCACCACCGCTGCGGCGTCCGACCTGTAATAACCTGTGCCTCAGGGTGGGCGAAGGCGGACTCCATCAGGAGGACCTGCGCGGCCACGAAATCACAGGGGAGTCCTCAAACATGTTTCGAGACAGCGTTCTTGCGAGTCCGGTCCTGCGCCGGGGTGTGACAGCACTGGCAGTTGCGGCCGCGGCCACGATGTTTGTCGGTACTGCGGCAACGGCGGAGCCGGCGGCAGTCGTCGGTGAGGTGTCCGCGGACTCCATCGCGGCAGCCCGTGCGCAGGCCATCGGAACGACGGTCACCGTCGTGGGAACCGCGACTACGCCGTCGGGAGTCTTCGAATCCAGCTTCTACGACAAGGGCTTTGGTCTCCAGAGCGGAAATTCGGGCATCTACATCAGCGATCCGAACAACTCCGGGATTGCTCTCGGCGATCAGGTTCAGGTCACCGGAGTCCTCGCGGATCAGGAAGGCCTGCTCGTCGTCCGCCCGACTGCCGTCGAGGTAATCGGCACGACCTCCCAGATCAGCCCGGCGCGACTGCCCCTCAATGCAATCGGTGAGGGTAGCGAAGGTCGTCTCGTGACGGTGTCCGGAATCGTGAGCGGACCCGTCGTCGACGATCTGCCGTACGGTCACAAGATCCTGGTCTCGGGCGCCGAGGGAAACACCGTCATCTTCGTCAACACACAGACCGGAATCGACCTCGATGCCGTCGCCGTCGGACGCCCGATCACCGTCACCGGTTTCAGTGGCCAGTACGCCAGCACCTACGAGGTTCTTCCCCGCTCGGAAGCCGATGTGCAGCAGGGTTTCACGGGCAGCCTGAGTTTCGGAAGCTGACCTAGATCTCGAACCGAGCTCCGACGCGCATCGACCCGGGAGACAACCGGCTGATCGTGCGTCCGAGCTTGGCTTCGACGGTCACGGGCACGACGGCCTTGTTCGTGCGAACTGCTTTCACGATGGCACTGGCCACTCGATCAGGAGTGAAGTTCCGCTTGCGGTAGAAGTTGTCGACCTTGGTTTGATTTTCGAGTTGTTCCTCGGCGGTGGTCCCGGCAAATTCGGTGGTTTTGAGGATGTTCGTGTGAACGAGGCCAGGGCAGATGGTGCTGACGCCGATGCCGTGTGGAAGCAGTTCTGCCCGTAGGCAATCCGAGAGCATGAATACCGCTGCTTTGCTTGTCGAATACGCGGTGAGCGCCTTCTGTGGCGTGTACGCGGCGGCCGAGGGCAGGTTGACGACGTGCCCACCTGTTCCCCGGTCGATCATCATCGGGGTAAAGGCCCGGCAGCCGTAGACAACTCCCCAGAAGTTGATGTCCATGACGCGCTCGAACTGGCGCTGCTCGGTGTCGGCGAACGTTCCCGAGAACCCGATTCCGGCGTTGTTGACGACGATGTCCGGTACGCCGTGATGTGCCGCGACCGTCTCCGCGAACCGAATCACGGCCTGTTCGTCGGACACGTCCACCTGATAGGCGTGGGCACCGCCACCGAACACTGCTTCGGCGCCGCCCGCTTGCGAAGGGATGTTTACAAGTGCCGCAGTGTCCTGCGCGCTTTCGAGATTGATGTCGGAGACCACGACGATAGCTCCCTGGGCGGCGAAGGCGAGGGCCGTTTCACGCCCGATGCCGCTGCCCGCACCGGTGATCACCACCAGCGTGCCGGTGAGATCGCGCAGTCGACGCTGCAACTTCGTTCCGCGTCGCCAGCCGGTGACGTCCTTGAGTAGCCCCATTGGTTGCCCTTTTCGTGTGTACGTTTGTGGCGTGTGTCTCTAGCTGACTTCCCCTCTGCGAAAGGTATCCGATGAGCGAGCTTCGTGTAGTTGCAACCATCCCGGCCAAGTCCGGTTCCGAGGACGACGTCCGATCGGCTCTGACAACTCTCGCGGAGGCGAGTCGGTCCGAGGACGGCTGTGTGTCGTACGAGTTGTTCGAGTCAGCGGCTGCGCCCGGCACGTTCGTCACGATCGAAACTTGGCGCGGGCAGGAGGAGTTGGACGCTCACATGCAGTCCCCGCATCTGCAGGCCGCGCTGGCCGCCGCCGGACCACTTCTCGACGGCGCTCCGGCGATTCATCCGTTGAAAGGCGCCTGAATCAGAATGAATTCCTGACCTTCGCTAAGGGTCTGACCTGCGAATGTCGCTCGAAAACTGACCAATCGTCGCGCTCCATTCCACTGAGCGGGACCTGCGACTAATACCTGTGCCTTAAGTCACAAACTGTCTCGACAATGCTTCACATCACAGTTTCTGACCTGGAGGTTTTGAATGAGTCGCAGTTCTCGGCGCGGTCACCGCAAGGTTGCCGCCGTCGCGCTGGCAGTCTCCGCCGGCCTGTTCGTCTCGTCGTGCGCTGACAGCGGGAACGGGGGTGGGAGCGGCGACGCACCGGACTCCGGTTCGGGATTGTCCATCGGCCCGGTCAACGAGCAGTCCGGCGAGGGCGATCCGGTCAAGGGCGGCACCCTCACGTTCAGCGGGTACTCCGCCGTCACCAATCTCGATCCGGCGAAGACTCAGATCGCCGGTTCGGTCGCCGGTTCGGAGTTGGGCGCGATCTACGACACGCTCCTGCGGTACGACCCGGCGTCCAAGGAATTCGTTCCGAAGCTCGCAGAGTCGATGGAGCCGAGTTCCGACTTCAAGACGTGGACCCTCGAACTGCGTGACGGTGTGAAGTTCAGCGACGGGACGCCGGTGGATTCGGCGGCCGTCTCGGCGAGCCTCAATCGCTACGTCACCAACAAGGGACCGCAGTCGAGTCTGTACGCGTCGAAGGTCGCGTCGGTAGACACTCCGGATCCGTCGACGGTCGTCTTCAATCTCGTCGACCCGTGGACCGGTATCGAGTCACTGCTCTCGACGGGCCCCGGCATGATCGTCGCGCCGAGCGCCCAGCAAGGTGATCAGTTCACCCCGATCGGCGCGGGTGCCTTCACCCTCGAGAAGTTCGCTCCCAACGAGGAATTGATCCTCGACGCTCGGGAGGACTACTTCGACGGTGCCCCGAACGTGGACAAGCTGCGGTTGATCAGCATTGTCGGTTCGCAGTCCACCACCGAATCGCTCAAGAGCGGCGGCACGGACGTCGCATACATGCGTTCGCTACCGAACGTGCTGGATCTGATCGACTCCGGCTACCCGGGCTTCGTCGACATTCCGTCGCTGTCGTACCTCTCGCTCGTCAACACGGCACCCGGTCGTCCCGGTGCCGACGTGCGCATCCGTCAGGCATTGGCGCTCGCAACCGATCCCGTCGCACTCGACAACCGACTCAACGAGGGCAAGGGTCTGCCCGGACAGGTCATCTTCCAGGACACCTCCCGCTGGCATAACGACGTCGCTCCGATCGGCGTCGACACCGCCAAGGCGAAGCAGCTTCTCGACGAGGCCAAGGCCGACGGTTACGACGGCAAGATCACATACCTGACGCTGCAGGAGAATTCGGCGCAGGCGATGGCTCTCGCACTGCAGTCGATGGCCAACGCCGTCGGATTCGATTTCCAGATCGAGTACGTCAACTCGGTTGCCGACGTCGTCAAGCGTTTGTACGCCGACCGCGACTTCGACATGGCAACAGGTTCCGCCAGCCTCGCGGAAGCCGATCCTTTCGAGCGTCTGTACTCCAATCTCAAGTCGGGTGGACGGAACAACGCCACGAGCTTCTCCGACCCCGAGATGGATACGCTGCTCGATCAATTGGGTGTCGCGACGTCGACCGACTCGAAGATCGAGGTGCTCGCCAAGATCCAGGAGCGCGCCAATGAGGTTGTGCCGTGGCAGGTTTACGGCAACACCCCGTGGCTCGGTGTGTGGGGACAGAACGTCCACGGCATTCAGCAGAGCCTGGACGGAATCATGTTCTTCGACAAGGCCTGGAAGAACTAGACACCTGAATGACTGAATGGACCCGAGAAGCGTCCCTGCGGGGACGCTTCTCGGCATCAGAGAGTGGGATAGATCAAGAAGTGAGATCGAGGGCAGCGCGGACGATGCTGTCGGAGTCGAGGCCGTGGTATCGGTAGACGTCCTCGAGCGAACCGACCTGACCGAACCGGCTCACTCCGAGCGCAGCACCCGGAACGTTGTTGATTCCCGTCAGGAACGCGAGGGTGTGCGGGTGCCCGTCGAGAACGGTCACCATCGGCGCGGACCGGCTACTCGGAAAGACCTGATCCAGGATCCACGACGGACCGTCCGCGAGACCGCGCCGAGACTGGAGTGCTTCGAAGAGCAAGCCGGGGCTGGTCACGCAGACGACGTCGGCGGAAATGCCCTGCTCGCCCAGTCTTTCGGCTGCGACCAGTGTTTCGGTGACAGTGGCACCCATGCCGACCAGGGTGACGGCCGGATCAGGGTTGTGCCGCAGTGTGTACGCGCCGGCCACCACCTGACGTCGACGGCGTTCTCGCGCAGCCGGATCGGTCGGTACCGCGGCCAGGGCCTGATCGACCGGACGGGTCGACAGGCGCAGGTACGACGAGCTGCCGTCTGGTCGGCCCAGGCGTCCGATGCTGTCGAGGAGCGTCCACTCCACGTCGACGGCGAATGCCGGTTCGAAACTGACGCATCCCGGCTGTTCCAGTCCGATGGACGGGGTCTTGATCGACTGGTGCGCACCACCTTCGGCGGCCAAGGTGACGCCCGACGGAGTGCCGACCATGATCGACTGCCCTCCGGCGTAGATGCCGTACGACCACGGTTCGAGAGCCCGCTCGATGAAGGGGTCGTACATCACCCCGATGGGGAAGAGTGGCTGGCCCCAACGACTCCAGGTCGCTCCGAGTTCGCCCATCAGTCCGACCAGGTTGGTCTCGGCGATGCCGAGTTCCATGTGCTGACCGGTGGGCTTCTCACGCCAGTGCATGATCGTTTCGGCGTCGTCGGCAAACCAGTTGTGCCGCTCGTCGGGGGACCACACGCCGACCTTGTTCAGCCAGCCTGCGAGGTTGGTGGTGGAACTGACGTCCGGGCTCAGTGTGACAACACGTTTCGCGGCGTCCGGCGCTTCGCGGCTCAGGTCGAGTAGTACCCGGCCCAGAGCTGCCTGAGTGGTGGACGTGCCGGAGGGCGTACGGCCGATGTCTTTCGGAACTGCCGGGGGCACCAGATGCTCCACCTTCGGGCGAGTCAGGCGCCCAGCGGTTTCGGCGCAGATGCGGCCGGACGGGCTGTCGGTCTCGAACCGTTCCCAGGGCTTCGACGGATCCATGCCGAGTTCCGACGCCAGGTGCTCGAACTGCTCGGTGGTGAGCAGCGACGAGTGGTTCTGCGGATGACCCTGCGTCGGCAGACCCCGACCCTTGATCGTGTACGCGATGATCACGGTGGGACGGGTGTCGTCGATCTGTGCGTACGCCTCTCGCAGAGCGTCGAGGTCGTGGCAACCGAGATTGCGGATGGCTTCGAGCACCGTGGCGTCGTCGAGGTCGTCGATCAGCGCCGTGATCGCGTCGGCGTCCGCCGCGTCGCCGGGCAGTCTCAGACGTACCTCGTCGGCCGTGCATCGCAGCAGGCGCTGATACTCCGGATTCGGCATGTCCAGGATTCGTTCGCGCAACGCGGTGCCGCCCGGCCGGGTGAACAGTGATTCGAGCAGCGCACCGAACTTCACGGTGATGACCTGCCAGCCGGCACCCGAGAACATGCGCTCCAGGCGGGTTGCCGCGATGTTCGGCACCACCCGGTCGAGTGATTGGCGGTTGAGGTCGACTATCCACACGATCTCACCCAGTTCGGCAACCGAATGATCGAGAACTGCTTCCCACACCGCGCCCTCGTCGAGTTCGGCGTCACCGACCAGGGAGTACTGACGCCCGGTTCCGGCGCCGCCGAGGGAGGCGTCGACGTATCGGCGAGCGATGGCGCCCCAGATGGGAGCCGTCGCGCCGATACCCACCGAACCGGTCGAATAATCCACCGGATCAGGATCTTTCGATCGACTCGGGTAGCTCTGCAGGCCCCCGAATTCGCGCAGAGTCGTCAGGTAGGACTCGTCGAGTTCGCCGAGCAGATAGTTGATGCCGTGGAGCACCGGCGCCGCATGCGGCTTGACGGAAACCCGGTCGCCGGAACGAAGTTGGCCGAACCACAGGGACGTCATGATCGAGACCATCGACGCGCACGAGGCCTGATGGCCGCCGACCTTGAGCCCACTGGGATTCGGACGGACACGGTTGGCGTGATGGATCATCGCGGTCGACAACCACAGAACGCGCTTCTCGATCTCCGCCAGTGACTCGGGAGCGTTCTGGTCGATGTTGGGGCTGTTCACGGCCGGTCCTGCCTTCAGTAGTGGACATCGATCACCGCACCGCCTGTACCCCAGATCGTGGGGCCGACGATGTGGTTGTGATGTTTGGCAGGACTTCCTGAGGCCGAACCGTTCGGTGCGGCAAAGTCCAGCCGCACCTGTCGATCTGTTGTGCAGATTCTGCGTCAAAGTCCATCATCGGCATACAGATTGAGCAATAGCTACCCGGTGGATTGAGCAATGTGCGCAACACCGAGGGCTGTGCGCCGTGACAGGTGGGCACTATGCGCAGTGCACCGCCAGTCGCGCGCGGTCAGTCCATCAGGTCGTGGACGTAGCACCAGCGCCAGGATTCGCCGGGCTCGTGTGAGCGCATGACCGGGTGCCCGGTTTCGCGGTAGTGGTTGGTGGCGTGCTGATGAGGGCTGGAATCGCAGCATCCGACGTGGCCGCAGGACAGGCACATGCGCAGGTGAGACCAGTTATCCTCGCCCAACTCGGCGCACTCCTGGCAGACGCCGGGCGTCAGCGCCGCCGGGTCCGTTTCGGGCGCATTGGTTAGTTCCTCGCAACCGGTGGGAGCGGGTGCGGGCTGCTGTGTGCGAGCTGCTGCTCGCTTCAGGATTTTCTTCATCGCCTTCCATACTGCATGCTGCCAGGGTGAACGGCATATTACTGGGGGTTGTAGTAGCGGCGTTGCTGGTGGCGGCGGTCGCGCGAAGGTTCGGGCTGTCTTCGCCGCTGATCCTCGTCCTGGTCGGTTTGATCGCCTGTCAGATACCGGGTGTTCCGGAATTGGAACTCGATCCCGACCTCGTCCTGTTCGTCGTGTTGCCTCCACTTCTGTACTCGGCAGCACTGGACAGTTCATACCTGGCTTTGCGCTCGAATCTGCGTCCGATCGGATTTCTCGCGGTGGGGCTTCCCCTGGCGACGACGGCTGCGGTGGGCTTTGTCGCCTACCTGATCGTGCCGGAGTTCTCGATAGCGGCTGCTCTGGTTCTCGGCGCCATCGTGGCGCCGCCGGACGCGGTGTCCGCGAGCGCAATCGGACGCAAGCTCGGCCTGCCGCGCCGGATCATGACCCTGCTGGGCGGGGAGAGCCTGCTCAACGACGCCACCGCTCTGACGGCGTACAAGGTCGCTCTCGCGGCTGCCGTCGGTACGGGTGCGACGCTGATCGGCGGCTTCGAGACCTTCCTCGTCGCGGCGGTCGGTGGAACGGTGATCGGCCTCGCGGTGGGGTTCGTCATCTCGAAGGTTCGCGGCAAGCTCCAGGATCCGGTGATGGAGAGCGGAATCGGATTGGTGGTGCCGTTCTTCACCTACCTGGCTGCGGAAGAGGTCCACGCGTCGGGCGTCATCGCGGTCGTCGTAGCCGGATTGTTCCTCGGCCAGCGCTCCACCCGTGCGAGTTATGCGACGCGTTTGCAGGACACGGCAGTGTGGAGGGCCGTCGACCTGATCCTGGAGTCGTTCGTCTTCCTGTTGATCGGTCTCCAATTGCCCAGTGTCGTCAACGGATTGCAGGGGTACAGCACTTCGATCGTCGTCTGGGCGTCGGTTGCCGTTCTCGTGACCGTCGTGGTGGTCCGAATCGCCTGGGTGTTCCCGTTCACGTACGTACCGCGCTGGCTGTCGCCGCGTATTCGAGCGCGAGAGCCGGAGATTTCGGCGCGGGCGGTGTTCGTCGTGTCGTGGGCCGGTATGCGAGGGGTCGTGTCGCTGGCAGCTGCCTTCGCCATTCCGCTGACGGTCAACAGTGGGGAGGACTTCCCGGGGCGGTCGCTGATCCTCTTCCTGACGTTTGTCGTCGTGGTCGGCACGCTGTTGCTGCACGGCCTGACGTTGCCGTGGGTGATCCGTGTCCTCGGCGTGCAGGGGGATGAAGAGCAGTCCGACGCCCGCGCCGAGGCGGCAGCCCAGGACAAGGCTGCACGGGCCGCTGCGGCGCGGCTGGACGAATTGGTCGGAGCCGACGCCGACGACGTCCCTCAGGTCCGCAATCGTGCCGCGGACATCTTGCGAAGCTGGAACACCCACCGCGCGAACTCGGCGTGGGAGCGACTGGGACGCAGCGACGAGGATCTGGGGGAGAGCCCGTCGAACGCCTTCCGCTCGCTGCGCCTCGAGATGATCGATGCCGAGCGAGGCGTCTTCATCGCCGAACGCGATGCCGGCCGGATCGACGACGAGGTCCTCCGGAAGGTGCTTCGCGAGCTCGATCTCGAGGAAGCGACGCTCGACCGGGACTAGACCGGCTGGTCTGCTGTCGACGAAGGTAACCGCTGGCCAGGGTCGGTTTACCTGACTGTTGAGGCCTGCAACTTAACCGATTCCACTGAGCGAGACTCGATCCAATTTTCTGTGCCTCCCATCACAGACTGTTTCGTGTTCAACATCACGTCACGGTCTTACCCCGCCTTGGAGGCATTCGAATGAGTCGTAGTTCCCGCCGCGGAAGTCGCAGATTGGCTGCGCTGGCGATCACCGCAAGTATGTTCCTGGCGTCGTGCGCCGACAACGGCTCGAGCAATGGCGGCGGCGAATCCGCTGATTCCGGTTCCTCGCTGAAGATCGGCATGGTCAACGAGCAGGCTGATCCCGGCACTCCCACCAAGGGCGGCACGCTGACGTTCAGCGGTTACTCGGCGGTCACGACTCTCGATCCCGCGAAGGCTCAGGTTGCCGGCGCCACCGGTGGCAGCGAGCTCAGCGCCATCTACGACGTGCTCATGCGTTACGACCCCATCGGGCAGAAGTTCGAGCCCAAGCTCGCTCAGTCGCTCGAAGCGAGTTCGGACAGGAAGACCTGGACGCTGAAGCTCCGCGACGGTGTGAAGTTCAGCGATGGTACAGCTCTCGACTCGAAGGCCGTCGCCGACAGCATCAACCGCTACGTCACCAACAAGGGACCTCAGTCGAGCCTGTGGGCTTCCAAGGTTGCCTCGATCGACACCCCCGACGCGACGACCGTGGTCTTCAACCTCGTTGATCCGTGGACAGGCATCCAGTCGATGCTCGCCACCGGACCCGGCATGATCGTCGCCCCGAGCGCCCAGCAGGGTGACCAGTTCACCCCGATCGGCGCCGGCGCCTTCACCCTCGAGAAGTTCGCTCCCAACGAGGAACTGCTGTTGGCTGCTCGCCCCGACTACTACGACGGCGCACCGAACATCGACAAGCTCAAGCTGATCAGCATCGTCGGCGCTCAGCCCACCGCCGAAGCACTCAAGACGGGCGGCATCGACGCCGCGTACATGCGTACGCTCACCCCGATCCTGGATCTGATCGAGTCGGGTTACCCCGGCTTCGTCGACATCCCGTCGCTCGGTTACATCGCCAACGTGAACATGGCCCCGGGCCGCCCGGGCTCGGATGTCCGTGTCCGCCAGGCGATGGCGCTGGCCGTCGATCCGGAGACGCTCAACACCCGCGTCAACAACGGCAAGGGACTGCCCGGCCAGGAGATCTTCCAGGACACCTCGCGCTGGCACAACGACGTCGCACCGATCGGCGTCGATCCCGCCAAGGCGAAGGAACTGCTCGATCAGGCCAAGGCCGACGGCTACGACGGAAAGATCACCTTCCTCTCCATCCAGGAACCGTCCGCACAGGCAACGGCTCTGGCCATCCAGGCGATGCTCAACGCAGTCGGCTTCGACGCTCAGATCGAATACGTCACCGGTGCAGGTGATCTGGTCAAGCGGATGTACGCCGATCACGACTACGACATGAGCACCGCAGCACTGAGCCTCGCCGAGGCCGATCCCTACGAGCGTCTGTACACGGGCATCAAGTCCGGTGGCCGTAACAACGCGACCGGCTACTCCGACGCCGAAATGGATGCTCTTCTGGACAAGTTGGGCGTTGCAACCACCGACGAGGACAAGAAGGCAGTCCTGGCCCAGATCCAGGAACGCGCCAACGAGACCGTCCCGTGGCAGGTGTGGGGCAACGTCGCCGCACTCGAGGTGTGGAACCAGAACGTTCACGGACTCGAGCAGAGCCTCGACGGAATCGTGCTCTTCGACGGAGCTTGGAAGTCCTAGAGAGCCTGAAGTTCACAGCCGGCCCCGCGCCCGTATTGCAGCGGATCGGGGCCGGCTGCGAACGAAGAAATGAAATCAGAGGAACTGCTGTGTATTGCGAGCTCGCTGTCCGAAGGAGACGAAATCGATGAACATCGGCGCAATAGGTAAGAAATTGGGCCAGCTCGTCATTGTGATCCTGATCGTCAGCTTCGGAACCTTCGTGCTGGCATCACTGATCCCCGGCGATCCCGCTGTCTCCGTTCTCGGTGAAGGCCGAACGCCTGCCGAGTACGAGGAAGTTCGGCAGCAGCTCGGACTCAACGATCCACTCCTGGTTCGCTATTGGGACTGGCTGACCAGCGCTCTCCAGGGCGACCTCGGCAACTCGCTCGTTCCCCCGCAGCAGGACGTCCTCACCGCGATCAGTTCCGCTCTCCCCGTCAGCGTTCAGTTGGCAGTGATGGGTCTGGTCATCGCACTGGTCGTCGCAGTTCCGCTCGCACTCTGGTCGGCGCACCACGAAGGCGGCGTCATCGACCGCGTCATCAGCGCCGCGACATTCGGTGTTCTTTCCGTCCCGAGCTTCCTCGCCGGTCTGTTGCTGATCATGGTCACCGTCAACTGGCTCGGCTGGTTCCCGCGATCACAGTGGGTGCGCATCGGCGACAGCCTGTCCGGAAACCTCTCACACGCAATACTTCCCGCGATCACCATCAGCCTCCTCGAGATGGCGATGTTCACTCGCGTTCTCCGATCCGACCTGGTGACGACGCTCCGTGAGGATTACATCCTCGCGTCGAAGGCCAAGGGAATGCCCACGCTGCGAGTGCT
>NZ_LVCT01000577.1:0-7171 GCF_001647205.1 Rhodococcus sp. EPR-134 | reverse complement strand
TCTTCTCGCTGCCCGGAATGGGCACGCTCATCGTCCGCGCAGCGCAGCAGGGTGATTCGCCGATGCTGCTGGGCGCGGTGGTCGTGATCGCGGTCATCTACGTCCTCGTCAACAGTGCGATCGATGTTCTGTACACCTATCTTGACCCGAGGAGTCGTCGTGTCCATGTCTGAAGTGACGCCAGACGGAGCGGCCCCGTCGCCGGCCCCGTCCGAGGTGATGACATACCGGCAGCAGACAGTCCTGCTGGCTCCCGGTCCCGTCGAGACGCTGGAACAGCCCAAGAATCTGGTCCTGATCGGATCGATTCTCACAGTGGTCGGCGTTGCGCTGCTCGGCACCGCACTCTTCGGTTCAGCGATCATGATGACCGTCCGCATCGTGCTCGCGCTCGTTGCCCTGGTTTTCCTCTTCAAGGGGCTCGGCAAACTCGGTACGTCCAAGTGGGGCAGTCAGTTCGATCTCTCGTACTGGTTGGCGTGCATCTGGCTGGTCGCGCTGATCCTGGCCGCGATCTTCGCGCCGCTGCTGCCGCTCGGTGAGTACAAGGACACGGTCAAGACCTTGGCCGAGCCGGGCTTCGCATCGCCGAGCCTGCTCTCCGATCATCCGTTGGGTACCAACAACTTCGGTCTCGACCTGCTTGCCCGCGCCCTGTTCGGTGCTCGCGCCTCCTTGACTGTCGCCATCTGCGCCGTGCTGATCGGCATGATCATCGGTGGCACCATCGGCGTCATGGCCGGCTATTTCCGTGGCAAGGTCGACGCCGTGGTCGGAATCCTGACCAACTCGCTGCTGGCCATTCCTTCTCTGGTGCTGCTCATCGCACTGGCCGCGGTGCTCACGTCGAACCTGCGCAACATCACCCTCGCACTGTCGATTCTCTGCATTCCCAGCATGGTTCGAATCGCCAGGGCAAACACCATCGTCG
Source organism: Rhodococcus sp. EPR-134 (assembly GCF_001647205.1). Taxonomy (NCBI): domain Bacteria; kingdom Bacillati; phylum Actinomycetota; class Actinomycetes; order Mycobacteriales; family Nocardiaceae; genus Rhodococcus; species Rhodococcus sp. EPR-134. The sequence goes on along the minus strand of NZ_LVCT01000577.1, from coordinate 6,240 downwards.
TAGCCCAACGCGAGTTCGTGCTTGCCGCGAGAGCCATGGGCGCCACCAAATGGCGCGTCATCTGGCGCGAGCTGGTTCCCAACGTCCTCGTTCCCGTCGCCGCGCTCGGCCTGGTGGCCGTTTCCGGCCTGATCGTCGCGGAAGCATCACTGAGCTTCCTCGGACTCGGTATCGCACAACCTGATCCGACCTGGGGCAACATGATTGCGGAAGGTCAGGGCGGGATCGTGGAGAAGCATCCGTTCATCGTCCTGGTACCAGGCGTCTTCCTCTTCCTTACGGTGTTCTCCTTCAACCTCATCGGCGAGAAGTATCGGAGTAAGCTGTGACCACTTCAGCTCAGAACGGCGTTCCGCTGCTGCAGGCGGACAACATCAGAACCGTATTCGCCACTCCCCGTGGCCAGTTGCGAGCAGTCGACGGTGTCTCGATCCACGTCTCCGCCGGCGAAACTCTCGGCATCGTGGGTGAATCCGGTTCCGGCAAGTCGGTTCTCGGGCGCACCATCATGGGACTGCTCCAGAAGGGCCCGGCTCTCGACATCAGCGGGACGGTGACGTTTGCCGGCCGCGACATGTCGACGATGAAGAAGTCGGAGATGAAGCACTTCTGGGGACCCGAGATCGCCATGGTCTTCCAGGATCCGATGACCTCGCTCAATCCGTTCAAGCGCATCGGTACCCACATCACCGAATCCTTGAAGTTCCACCTGGGTCTGAAGAAGGACGCCGCCCGCGATCGCGCAGCGGAACTCCTGTCGATGGTGGGTATCCCCGAGCCCAAGCGTCGGCTCGACCAGTACCCCCACGAACTTTCGGGAGGTATGCGACAGCGCGTGGTCATCGCGATGGCGCTGGCTTGCGAGCCGAAACTGCTGATCGCCGACGAGCCGACCACCGCTCTCGACGTGACGGTGCAGAAGCAGATTCTCGATCTGCTCGCCTCACTCAACGACAAGCTCAACATGGCCGTCATTCTGATCAGCCACGACCTCGGTGTGGTCTCGGGTCGATCGGACCGTGTTGCGGTCATGTACGCCGGTTCCGTCGTGGAAACGTCGGCGACCGAAGAGTTGTTCACTCGTCCTCGCCACCCGTACACCGAAGCGCTGATGGCCGCGATTCCGCGACTCGAGTCACCGACGCACACAGTGCTGCAGACAATTCCGGGCGGTCTCCCGGACATGACGAAGCCGATCACCGGCTGCCGCTTCGCCGCCCGCTGCCGTTACGCCCAGGACGACTGCCTGACCGGCGACCCGGCCCTGGCTCCCGGCGGACCGGGGGACAACACAACCGAAAGCCACACGTTCGCGTGCCACTACCCGGTCGACACCCCCGAAGGCACAACGGCATTGGTCGCCAACGAGAAGGCCGGCACTACCGCAGCGGGCCTGACGCTCGCGGTGAAGGAGATGGTCTGATGACTGCAGCAACCGATACCAGGAAGCCCGAGACGGTGGACGCGGCCCTGACGGTCGAGGACTTGGTCGTCGAATTCAACGTCGGCAAGGGCCAGACCGTTCACGCCGTGTCCGGAATCAGCTTCACCGTCGCGCCGGGCGAAACCTTGGGCGTGGTCGGTGAATCCGGCTGTGGCAAGTCCACGGCGGGCCGGGCGATCATGCAGTTGCCCTCACCGACGTCGGGCTCGATCCGCCTCGGAGAGACGGAAATGACGGCACTGGGCGCGGAAGAATTGCGTCGCAGCCGCACTCAGTTGCAGATGATCTTTCAGGATCCCATCTCCTCCCTGAATCCCCGTCGCAAGGTCAAGGCTCTCATCACCGAGGGTCCGTCGATCTGGGGTGGAAAAGACAAGGCCGCCATCGAAGCTCGGGCGCGCGAGGTTCTTGCCGAGGTCGGGCTGGACCCGGACATGGTGTGGGATCGAACCCCACGCGAACTCTCGGGTGGTCAGTGCCAGCGCGTGTGCATCGCCCGCGCATTGATGCTCGACCCCAAGGTCCTGATCTGTGACGAGCCGGTCTCGAGCCTCGACGTGTCCGTGCAGGCGCAGATTCTGAACCTGCTCGAGGACGCGAAGAAGCGTCACGGGCTGTCTTTGCTGTTCATCGCGCACAACATGGCCGTCGTGAAGAACATCAGTGACCGCGTGATGATCATGTACTTGGGTCGCGTCTGCGAAATCGTTCCCGCAGAAGACATGCAGAACCGCGCGCTGCACCCGTACACGCAGCTACTGCTGGCGTCGATTCCCGATCCCGACGCCACCGTCACCGCGGCGCAGAACGTCGAGCAGAAGGTCATCGAACTGCCCTCGCCGCTCAATCCGCCCAGTGGCTGCCGCTTCCGCACGCGGTGCCCGCTGGCTACTGATCTCTGCGCCGAGGAAGTTCCCGAGCTGCGTCTCGTCGAGGGCGGCCATCAGGTGGCGTGCCACAACGTGTGACTACACGCGAAGCATGTTGCGTACGTGACCGGTTTCGTTGATCGACCCGACCCTGCGGCTTCCGTTTCGCGACACGAGAATGCGCGTGACGGACACGTACTCGATCGGGAAGGTCAACGGGCGCTCCAGTCCGAGCAGTTCCTGCAGAACGATGTTGACGACGCCGCCGTGGCAGAAGATCGCCACGGTGGCGTCGTTGTCCGTTGCCGCGACGATCTCGTCGATCGCACCGAGGACTCGCGCACGAAAGGCGTCGCCGTCCACCGACTCGGGGAGCCAGCCGGCTTTGATTCGCGCATAGGTTTCCGGCGCCCGCTCCAGGACCTCGTGCATCGGGATGTAGTGCGGCTGCTCGTAGTCGTATTCCGCCAGACCCTCGCGCTGGGTGACCGGAAGGCCCAATATCTGCGCTACCGGGGCTGCGGTCTCGAGTGCGCGCTTTTGCGGGCTGCTGAAGAGCCCGGTGATCCGGTACGGCGCCAGTGCTGCGGGCAGCCGTAGTGCCTGGGCACGACCTTCGTCGGTCAGCGAGGGATCTGCGCGGCCTTCGGTGACCTCGGCCAGTTCGGGGAGCGCGTGTCGGATCAGGAGTAGTTGCACCTACGTCACCTTGCCATGTAGAGATCGAACGCCACCACGAGGTTTCGGCCGTCGCGTTTTGCCTGGTACATCGCGTTGTCGGCGATATCGAGCAGAGTCTCCATGCCCGGCATCGCGCGATCGGCCCAGGCGACGCCGATACTGACCGTTCCCGCGAAACCGCGAATGGATCGCGCGTGGGCCTCTTGCGCCTCTCTGATGCGCTCCGCGAGCTGGATGGCTTCCTCGAAGGTGCAGTCGGCGGCGGCGACGGCAAATTCTTCACCACCCAGTCGGCCGGAGAGTCCCAGCCCTTCGGTAGCGGCGAGGAGGGTGTTTCCGAACTGTTCGAGGACCGAATCGCCGGTGAGGTGGCCGAGGTTGTCGTTGATCGATTTGAAGTGGTCGAGATCGAGCATCATGACGGCGATCGGTCGTTGCGCCGCGTGCTGGGCGTCGAGGAGTTCCTGCGATTGGGTCCAGAACGCGTGGCGACTCAGCGTTCCGGTGAGGGCGTCGCATTCGGCGATGCGTTGGAGTTCTCGCTCAGCGCGCCGCTGTGCGCCAGTGGCGACGGCTACGGCGATGGGGGAGAGTGCCATCAAGATGACGGAGATCCGGGTGGTCACCCCCTCACTGAGTAGGTGCACCGGATCTGCCAGTGCCAGACGTCCCTTACCCGCCATGACCAGTGCCCACGCGCTCCATCCGGCTGCCAGGAGCGAGGTGCTGAACAGTGAGACACGCATTGCGCACCACAGGAGCGCCGGCATCGGCAGCAGCAGCGCAAGGGCTCCCTGGACCTCCAGGCGAGTGGCAGACAGGCCAGGAGAGCGGCCAGAGGTGCCAGGATCTGTGCGAGCCGCCTCAAGCGCAGACTCTGCCGCACGGACGGCCCGCAGGTTCTTCGAATGTGTTCGAGCGTCGGTGCCGACAGAACGATCGGCAGCACGATCAGATACGTACACAGGTCGGCGAAGAACCACCCCACCAATTCCGTTGCCGCACCGCTTCCTTCGTGGAGTTGAGTGCGTAGTGCGCTGGCGGACCCGGCCGTGAACGACGCCAGAACCGAGATGAGGAAGATTCTGGCCGTGTACTTCGTCTCGGAGATTCGCCGTGGAAAGCAGCCGAGCAAGTTCGCGGCGATCAATCCTGTCGTGACGCCGACCAGATTGATCGCATTCAGTTCGAAGGCCCTCTGCACGGGGCTTCCGGTCGCAAGATCCGCCGTCAGCAGCGCTGCGCCGCCGACAGCGAGTCCGATCGGCGCAAACGAGCGCGGGTTACGGAGGAGAATGCCCAGAAGGATCGCGTTGGCGGGCCAGAAGGTCGACAGAAAACCGGGCGGACGGGCGGCGATGCCCGCCAGGGCGACAACGAGGATCGCCACGAAAAGCAGGCACGAGCGCACCCGACGTGTCGAACGGTCCATGGTCAGCCTGTCGTAGAAAGCAGAAGCTGTCCGAGACTAGCAATGATCCGGCTACTGTCCGAGTTGTAACTTTAAGTGTCATCCCCGACGGTTCGGCTGCGTGAGGCGCCGAATCAAGTTCGCCAACTCCTCGGGCTGATCGATCATCGCGTGGTGATGCGCCGGGCGCAGGACGTGAAAACTCCCGCCGAGGTAGGTGGCGAGTTTCTGCTGCTTTGCCATCCAGGCGATGGACCAGGGAGTGGTGTGGCCAGTGTGTGCGGCAACGACGCTGAGGTCGATGTCGGGCAGTGGATGCTTGCTCGAGCGTCGTAAAGCGGTGAGCTCCAGCGCCATATCGGTGTACGCGACGTATTCGATCATCGCCGCTTCCAGATAATGAGGCTCGCGGTAGATCTTCCGCACCCATTCGAGAGTGGCTTCGGACGACCCGCTCGGCGGCACGGACTGGTTGAGGATCTTGCGCGTCGTCGTACCGAGGAGTCGTTGGAGCCCGGTGGTGCTGAACGAAGCCGCGGCGGCTCGGGAGGCGATCAGCAGCAGGTCGCGGGGGAAAAGACGTTTCGGCTCCTTCTCGGCACTGGAATCGAGGAGGAGCATCCCCGCCGCCCGATCGGGGAACAGGCGCGCGAAGCCTTCGACGTAGAAGCCGGCGATGGAGTGGCCGACCACCACGGCCGGACCACTCAGTCCCAGAATGTCGAGCACGTCGCGGATCCGCTGAGCTTCGCCGCGGACGGTCGGAACTTCGGAAGTAGGCTCGCTGAGCCCGAAGCCCGGGCGATCGAAGCGGACGACGGTGTGGTCCGACTGAAGATGACGCGCGCAGTCATCCCAGTCGAACCAATTGCCCGCCAGCCCACCGCACAGGACGACGACGGGGCCGTCGCCCTCGGCAAGAACATGCAGTCGGCTCTCGCCGACCTGCAAGATCTCGCCCGGTGGTTTCACGTGGAACAATTCCGGCACGCGAGAATCCGGACTACTGACGCGGTTTCGCGAGGGGGAAGGCCAGCGTCTCGCGGATGCTGCCACCCGTGATCAGCATGACGATTCGGTCGACGCCCATCCCGAGACCACCCGTCGGCGGCATCGCGTGTTCGAGGGCTTGGAGGAAGTCTTCGTCCAATTCCATCGCTTCCGGGTCGCCGCCGGCCGCGAGCATCGACTGCTCGGTGAGCCGGTTGCGCTGATCCACAGGGTCGGTCAGCTCGCTGTACGCGGTTCCGAGTTCGACGCCCCACGCCACCAGGTCCCACTTCTCGGCGACGCCGGGGATGCTGCGGTGCGGCCGGGTGAGCGGCGACATCGAGGTGGGGAAGTTGGTGTAGAACGTCGGGAACTCCGTGTAGTCCTCGACCAGGTGCTCGTACATTTCCTGCGCGATGGCGCCGGTATCCCAGCTGGACTGGTACGGGATCTCGTTGGCGTCGCACAACTTCTGCAGGTCTTCGAGACTTGTCTCGGGGGAGACGTCGACACCAAGTTTTTCGGCGACGGCGCCGTGCATCGTCTTCACCGGCCACTCACCGGAGATGTCGACCTCGACCAGTTCGCCGTCCGGGCCGGGACGCATGATGATCTCGCGACCGAATGCTGCGACGGCCGCCGCCTGGATCAGCTCGCGGCACATCCGCATCATGCCCTCGTAGTCGCTGTGGGCTTCGTAGGCCTCGAGGATCGTGAACTCGGGATTGTGTTTGAAGTCGACGCCCTCGTTGCGGAACACGCGGCCGATCTCGAACACCTTCTCCATACCGGCGACGCACAACCGCTTCAGGTACAGCTCGGGTGCGATGCGGAGATAGAGGTCG
>NZ_LVCT01000576.1:0-3053 GCF_001647205.1 Rhodococcus sp. EPR-134 | reverse complement strand
CGAGATCGAACTCGGCAGCGAACTCCGCCAACTTCTCGCGGCCGACGTTGTCCTGGTCGACCAGAACCTGGATGTCGCCGGACCAGTCGCGCACGTCCGTGAACACCACTCCGCCGTAGTCGCGGACCCGCAGGAGGCGTCCCGCGATTCGCACGCGGGTGCCCTCCGGTGACTTCGCTGCGGCGGCAATCGTGTGGGTCGGCGGATAGGCGACGGGGTACGCGGCGATCCCTTCGTCGGCCAGTTGCGCGAGCTTGTTCATGCGCACGCGGACCTGCTCGGGTCGACGCGGACCGTTGGTCGTGAACGTCGGCGCCGAGTCCGGCGGGCTGCCGTCGGCATGCAGTCCTTCGGACGTCACCAGAGCTGCCGGCACCGCCGCATGCGTACCGGTGTGCTTGACGACCTGGCTGGACTTGCGCCCGAAACTGGGCAGCACCACAAAGCCTTCGGCGATGGCCGACGCGAATCCGACGCGCGGCAGTTCGCGGTTGTCCTCGAAGCAGAGGAAGCGCGGCGCCCAATCCGGCTGGTATTTCACGTTCGAGCGGTACAGCGCTTCGAGCTGCCACCAGCGGGAGAAGAAGACGAGCACCGAGCGCCAGATGCGGAGGATCGGGCCCGCGCCGATGCGCGAACCTTCCTCGAACACCGAGCGGAACACGGCGAAGTTGAGCGAAACTCGCACGACGCCGATCTCGTCCGAACGTGTGGCCAACTCCGAGACCATCAATTCGACGACACCGTTGGGCGCCGTCGGCTTACGGCGCATCAGGTCGAGCGAAACACCGTTCGGTCCCCACGGCACGAGCGAGAGCATGCCGACGACGCTTTCGTCCTCGGTGCCTTCACCCATGACGGCTTCGACGAGGAGGCAGTCGCCGTCGAGGTGATCGCCCAGTCGGCCGAGCGCCATGGAGAAGCCGCGCTCGGTGTCGGTGTCGCGCCAGTCGTCGGCGCGGATGATGACGGCTGCCATGTCCTCGGGCGGGATGTCGCGATGGCGTCGCATCCGGACGGTGACGCCGTGACGCCTCACGCGGGTGACCGCCTGGCGCACCGGGCGCATGTCGCGTCCGTTGAGATTGAACTCGCGGGTGCGCAGGATCGCTTCGTCGCCGAGCTGCAGGACGCTCAGGCCCGCCTTCTTGTACGCCGTCGCCCCGGTTTCGCTGGCGCCCATGACGGCCGTCGCCCAGCCGTACTGCGACGCGAGCCCCTGCCACGCTTCGATGGCGTGCGGCCACGCTTCGGGATCACCGATGGGATCACCACTGGCGAGGCAGACGCCGATCTCGACGCGGTACGTGATCGCGGCCTTGCCGCTCGGCGCGAAGATGACCGCCTTGTCGCGGCGGGTGGCGAAGTAAGCGAGAGAGTCGTCGGCACCGAAGTTCTGGATCAACCCGCGGATCGCGGACTCGTCGTTTCCGGTGAGCGCGTTGTTGGAGCGTTGCGCGCGGAAGAACGTCATGACGGCCGCGAGGAGCGCGATGGCGCCGAGCAGCCCGAGGACCGTGTTGACGAAGACGCGCGGGTGGCCGTCGAACACCTCGTTGTCGACCGAAGCCGCCGCGGTGACGCGGTTCAGGGCCCACAGGAATCGCTGGTTCTGCGGTAGGTCACCTGGGAAGAGTTCGACAAGGCCCCAACCGATCACGGTCGCTACAGCCATGCCGCCGATCAGCACGCCGAGTGCTTTCCAGCCAGCGCCGCGCCGTACGCGTGTGTAGAACTCGGGCCTCGCCGCGATGAGGATTCCGATCACGACAAGCAAAACGACAACGGCCACGGCGTTGTTCGGGTTCTTGTCGACGATCGCGGAGGCGATGTTGGTGAGGGTGATCAGTGACAGGTAGATCGTCAGCAGCCACCAGGCGATGCGCTTGCGGCTCGCGAGGGCGGCGGCGAGCAGGGCGACGACGAGCGCCCACGACAGGCTCGTATCCGGTGCGTCGAAGTAGTAGCTGTCGATGTATTCGCGTGGGACGCGGAGGATGTGCCGCAGTACCGGCGAGATGCTCCACAGGAACACCAGTACGGAGAAGACTCCGAGGATCAGTCCCGAGATATGGGGAACCTGGCTGAACCGCCCTTTGCGGAATCGACGCGCCTGGCGCGGATTTTCGGGTGGCGATTCCACCAACTCTGCAGTGGTGTCCGATACCTCGGTCAATGGTGCCATCGAGCTTCCTCTCCTACCGGTCGATCAGATCCTCACGCTAAGTGTGGTCTGTCGTGTCCAGTTTTGTGGGAGGAGGAAGATGATTGACATGACCGACAACATTCCAGCAGTACCCATCCGCGACGAAATGATTCGGCTCGGTCAGTTTCTCAAGCTCGCGAACCTCATCGAATCGGGCGCGGAGGCCAAGGAAGTGATCGCCGACGGCATGGTTTCGGTCAACGGTGAGGTTGAGGATCGCCGTGGCCGTCAGCTTCGTGACGGCGATGTCGTCGAGATCGGCGGGATGGCCGCCAAAGTGGAAGCCCCCGCCTGATCCCGCGACTTCTGGCTAGCTTTCGCGAACGACGACGCCGTCCTGGTCGCTGTAAACGATCTCGCCGGGGTTGAAGGTGACTCCGCCGATTTCGATCGGCACGTTCTTCTCGCCCGAACCGGTTTGCGTGCTCTTGCGCGGGTTGGTGCCCAAAGCCTTGACGCCGATGTCGAGGGTGCGCAGGATCGCGGAGTCGCGGACGGCTCCGTTGACGATGACACCGGCCCAACCGTTGTCGACGCCGCGGCCGGCAATGATGTCGCCGACCAGGGCGGTGTGGATGCTCGCGTCACCGTCGACGACGAGGACTCCGCCGTTGCCCGGTTCACTGAGGGTCTGCTTCACGAGCAGGTTGTCCTGGAAGCACTTGATGGTGGTGATGGGGCCGGCAAAGACTTCACGTCCACCGAACTGGGTGAACTGCGTGTCGCAGCTACGGATGTCGGGTCCGATCTCGTCGGCAAGGTCAGCGGTCGCTACAGGCTCGGTCATGCCCCACAGGATAGTCGGCGGGGCTCGGGCCTAGTTGTCGTCGGGGAGTATGCCGTTCAG
>NZ_LVCT01000575.1:0-3249 GCF_001647205.1 Rhodococcus sp. EPR-134 | reverse complement strand
GAGCGTCGGCGTCGACGCCGCTTCGGATGTCGCCGCGCTCTCTCGCCGCCTCGAGTCGACGGTTCAGCTCGACGCGGACTCCGGCCAGTTGCCGCACCACGAGAACGTCGCGTAATTCCGCGTTTGTTCGCACTTCGCTCATCAATCCGGGAGCAGCGGCTCGTGTGGCGGGAGCTGCGAACAGAGCAACCGCGCCGTGCACCAGCGCGCGGATCTGATCCGTGATCGTGCCCTCGGTGCCGAGTTCGGTGTCGATGTCCGCGCCCAGTTCGACGTCGAGTACGGGATAGATCGCGTCGTTGACGATGTGTGCCTTCGACGGCCACCGACGGTAGATGGCTGGACGTCCTACTCCCGCACGCGTGGCTATGGCGTCGATGGAGGTGCCCGCGTACCCCTTTTCTTCCAACAGTTGCCTGGTCGCGTCCAGTACTGCGTCGTCGATTGCAGGGTTTCGCTGCGGGCCCAGGCGGTGCTGAGTTTCGGAATCTTTGGACATTTTGGGCAAATCCCTTGCGGTATCGCTGTGATGGCCGTTACATTCTGTCACGGCTTTAGTCGATACATATTGTATCGACAATCGGCACGTGCGCATCGGCGCCACCGAACCACGAGGAGTGGTGATGAACCTTCGAACCGAAACAGAAACCTCCGGCGAAGATCCCGACTACGCCGAATTTGCCAGGCCCGGCGAATCCCGCAACGACCCGGCGGAGATGCGGCGCAGCCTCGAAGGCTGGCTCGCGACCGTGCTGTGGCGAGGCTCGAAACCTTCCGTGACCTCGGTCGAGGTGCCGGCCGCGAACGGCATGTCCAACGAAACTGTGCTTTTCGATGCGACGTGGATCGAGGACGGGATTCGAGCCGAGCATCGCTTGGTCGCCCGTATCGCCCCGCGGGACAGTGCGGTACCGATCTTTCCGTCTTACAACCTGGACCAGCAGTTTCGGGTCATGAGCGCCGTCGCCGCTCACACGTCGGTGCCGATCCCGCGGGTGTACTGGTCCGAGAGCAACCCGGACGCGCTCGGCGGCGAGTTCTTCGTGATGGAACGGCGTGAGGGCGAAATCCCGCCCGATGTCATGCCGTACACGTTCGGATCCTGGCTCTCGGAAGCTTCGGCCGACGACTGTTCTCGACTCCAGCAGTCATCGGTCCGGGTGCTCGCCGAGCTACACGCTATGGCCGATCCGCACCTCGCACTCCCCGAGTTGTGCCGCGATGGTGCCGAACCGACGGGGGCAGAAGCACTTCGCGCGCACCTTGACGACCAGCGGCGCTATTACGAGTGGGCAACAGCCGACGGACCAGGATCTCCGTTGATCGAGCGCGGTTTCGACTGGATCGAAGCGAACTTCCCCGCCGATGCCGGTTCCGCAGTGCTCTGCTGGGGTGACTCGCGGATCGGAAATGTCATCTACCGCGACTTCGGGCCGGCGGCGGTCCTCGACTGGGAGATGGCCACACTGGGGCCGCGTGAGCTGGACCTCGGCTGGATGATCTTCCAGCACAGGTTCTTCGAGGATCTCGCTGCCATGGCCGGACTCCCCGGAATGCCGGACTTCCTTCGTCGCGAGGACGTGGCAGATGCCTACCGCTCGCTTTCGGGCCACCAGGTTGTGGATCTAGATTTCTACATCCTTTACGCCGCGCTGCGGCACGCGGTGATCATGTTCCGAGTCCAAAGTCGCGCAGTGGCTTTCGGTCAGGCCGAATTCCCCGACAACCCGGACGAGATGATCCTGCACCACAAGACACTCGAAGCCATGCTCGACGGCACCTACTGGGAGTCGCTCGCAACATCCCCGCTCACAACAGGAGATGCACGATGACACTGTCCCCGCTCGACGACTACCCGGTACATCAGATCGCCGAGACCATCCGCCACGTGGGCACCTCGGATCGAAACTTCTACGACCGCTACTACTTCAACTGCCATGCCGGCGTCGACGGCGACACCGAGCCACTGTTTCTCATCATCGGTCTCGGTCAGTACCCCAATCTTGGTGTATGCGACGGCTTTGCGGTTCTTCGGCGCGGCGAAGACCATATTGTCTTCCGGGCATCCCGAGCCTTGGGTGACGATCGTATGGACCTGTCAGTAGGCCCGCTGCGAATCGAAATCATCGAGGGTCTGCACCGCCTACGTGTGGTGTTGGACCCGAGTCCCGAAGCGCCGGACCTGAGCTTCGACCTCACCTTCGAGTCCGACGGCCCCGCCAATCTCGAGGCCAGACATTTCCATCGCCAGCTCGGACGAGTCACCTTCGACACGCAACGATTCGTGCAGACCGGAACATGGTCCGGATCCTTGACCGTCGACGGCGACGTCATCCCGGTCACCCCGGAGACGTGGCGGGGTAATCGCGATCGGTCCTGGGGTGTGCGACCGGTCGGCGAAGCGGAACCGCCTGGACGCAAGGCAGATCCGGCGATAGCCGGCAGTCAGAACTTCTTCTGGATTTACTCGATCATCCAATTCGGCGACTTCACCATCGTCACGATCGTCCAAGAAGATCAGCAGGGACGCCGAATCCTCGAAGATGCGACTCGCGTCTGGGCGGACCGCTCGCGCGAGCCGGAGTGGTTGGGTCGACCGGACCACCAGCTCACCTTCATTTCCGGTACTCGCGAGGTGAAGAGCGGAACTCTGTATTTCCGGCGCCCCGGTGCACCCGGCGAATCCGACCACATCCTGGAGATCACCTGCGAACCGATACTGCCCAACTACATCGGTGTCGGCACGGGCTACGGACTCGAGCAGGATTGGCGCCACGGGATGTGGCAGGGCGAACTGGTGGTTCAAGGCCTGCGGGAAAAGGTTTCGGACATCGAACCGTGGAAGAAGATGCTGTGCCCGGTCGACAACTTGGCTCGGTTCACCCTCGTCGAGGACGGCGTAACCCGCACCGGGACAGGCCTGTTCGAGGTAGCAGTCATCGGACCTCACCAGCGATACGGATTTACCGGCATCGGTGATGTCGCTCCGTAACTCCAGATCACCACACCACAAATCCCAAACTGCAGAGAGAGGCACTGCCACATGTCCACACGCACACGAATGTTGTTCGCTCGCACTGCAAAGGCCGCCGCATTAGTCGTTACAGGTGGTCTGATGTTTGCTGCTCCCGCCACGGCAATCCCGCTCGACCTGGGCTCTCTCAACACAGGCTCGCTTGGAGCGGTCGATCTCGGCTCGCTCGATCCTGTCCTCGCGCCGACACCGAATTTGGCCTCCGTGGCCAACTT
>NZ_LVCT01000574.1:0-7340 GCF_001647205.1 Rhodococcus sp. EPR-134 | reverse complement strand
AGATCTCCAACCCGTTCATCGGTGGCGCGGACAAACTCCCGGACGGTGTGACGTACACGAACATCCCCATCGAGTTCAAGGATCTCACCCAGCTCGCGACGACGATCAAGTCGCCGGAGGAGGCCAAGCAGTTCTTGGTCGACACCAACCGCAGTTTTGTCACCGATCCCGTTCGCCGTGCCGGCTTCAAGCAGGTCCTCTCGGACATCGCTGCGAGTGACGGGGTGCAGTTGTTCCATTGCACCTCAGGTAAGGACCGCACGGGTTGGACCGCGATGTTGCTGCAGTCCATCGCCGGTGTCCCCGCCCAGACGATCATGGACGACTATCTGTTGAGCAACACCTACCTTCAGGCGACCAACGAGAAGATCCTTGCGCAGATCTCTCAGGCCCTGAGCCCGCAGGTGGCGACCAATCTCGAACCGGCCCTAGGTGTCGACGCTTCGTACCTGGAAGCTGGACTCGCGCAGATAGCCAGCGATTACGGAACCGTCGACGGTTATCTCACCGAAGGTCTCGGACTCACTCCGGACACGATCGCGCTTCTGAAGGCCAAGCTCGTCGACTAGTTGCGCGCCGCTAAAACGCTTGAACGAACGAGTACCAGTCGCCGTCGAACTCCTGGTATCCGATCTCGCCGTCGCGGCGGGGCTTGCCGAGATATGGTGCGCCGTCGGGTAAGTACGCCAATCCGATCGAATCGATCAGACCGCCCTCGATGTGGAAGCGGCACCCGTTGCCGACGGGCCAGACCTGCAGGACCCGGTAGACGCCAATTGTTCGGTTTTCCAACGACTTCTGGCAATCCGCGGCCACTGCTTCGAGCGAATCTTTCGACAATGCAAACGCAACATGCGAAGGGACGGACAAGGTCACGAGCGCACCGGTGACGAGCACGATCACCGGCGCGATCGTGCTCAAACGCAGAGTTTTGTACTTCATCCAGCCAATCAGGCTGAGTATCAACCACACTCCGCCCAAACCGAGCAGTACTGAGGCTGCGAGCGCAAAGAACGGAAAGTACACAACCGGCGGCATGAAGGACCACACGATGACGCCGCATGTGAGAGTGACAAGCACTGCGGTGACAATCGCTGTCACCTTCCACCAGGATGCCGGACCTCCACGCTCAGTTGTCGGATCACCGTCAGTCATCGGACAACCCTTGCACAACGCGGTAACTGCGGAGCGGCAACGAATGGAATTGTTCCACTGATTTACGTCGGGGTCGTCCTGCGTGGATCCGAAAATTGAACACTTTCGGCCCGGTCAGTGCGCTGACGCCTGAGGGTATGGTCGGATTGTGAACCAGGATCTGATCATTCGCCGCTACGTATCCTCGGATGAGGATGTGGTCGTCGACTTGTGGTCGCGCGCTGCCCGTGAAGCCCACCCGTTCCTTGCGGGTGAGGGGACGGGCGAACGCGAGCAGAAGATGCGAGAGGTCTATCTGATTCAGGCCGACAATTGGGTCGCTGAGCACAACTCCGCTGTCGTTGGACTGTTGGGAATGATCGGCTCCGAAATCGGGGGACTGTTCGTCGCGCCGGCGTCACAAGGGTTGGGCGTCGGGCGGGCGTTGGTCGAACACGCCACAACCATGCACGGCGAGGTGACACTCGAGGTCTACACCCTCAACGATCGCGCCCGCAGGTTCTATGCGCTGATGGAGTTCGAAGAAGAGGGGCGTCGACACGACGCCGAGACGAACCATGAATTGATCACCCTTCGTCGTACTGGTCGCGACTCCTCCCTCATCTAGGCATGAGAAACGCGAATCAGCCCGGGTGCCAGGAGTTCCACCACTCCACGATGGGAACCTGCTTACGCTTGGGCCTGCTGGTCTGCCTGCAGGTGCTTGACCGGGCATCCCGTGGGGAAGGTGCCGAGGTCTTCGACCTTGTAACCGCTCGGGTAGCTGCGGATGTTGGGCAGCTCGCGGGCGAATTTCCGCTTCGTACGCACGGGGAAGAACCGCAGCAGGCGCGCGCGGACCTTCAGCGCACCGCGTGAGACGACGCGCATCGCAGTGCTCGGGTGCTTGTAGTGGAAGGCGTCGAGGAGGTGATCGTCCATGAGCGCGAAGGCGAATCCCTTGACCAGAGCCTTCGGTGCCAGGTTGTTGGGCGGGAAGGTGCACATCAGGTCGAGGGTGGAATCAGCGACGGCTCGGGCGCCGGGATCGAATGAAAAGTGTTCGCGCTCATAGTCGTCGAGAAGTTTGACGAAGCCCTCGTAGGTGTCAGGAGTGTCTTTGATGTTCATGTACCGACCCAGGTGGCGGTAATAGTTCGTCGACCCGACGATCTCGTTGTCGGTCATCTTCCGCCAGCCGTACTCGTCGAGCCATCTGACCGGCGTGACGACGAAGGTGGCCAGAACGTAGAGCATGTCGTCGTTGGAGATGTCGTACGAGCCGTGCATCTGATTCATTCGACGCACGCTCTTGCGGCCTTCGGTGCTGCTGAGGCCGTGCTCGAGGATGGCGTCGAGGATCAGGCTGGTGTCGTCGTAGCGCTTCTGAACCTTGTCGGTGAACTCGCCCGTGGAGAAGAGGAGCTTGCCGATCGAGGGGACAGCGTATGTACGAAACAGTGCGAAGCTGAGCGCCTGATTGATGTCCCAGGGAAACTCTTGCGCCGCGAGAATGCGCGACATCTCTTCGTAATCGGTTTCGGGATCGAGTTGATCCGTGCGACTGCGGAGGTCGTAGCGCTTCATCTGAACACTCCCTGGGACTGGTCTGCGCGCGGCAGAGATAGGTGTGAGCTGCACCACCGACTGTAGTTCTGACAACACGCGTTGTCTAGGGGGTGTGAATAGTCGTCTTTCCTTCGTTTCGGGCGTTGTACCAGGGGTATCCGGAAAGTGTTGTCGACCCGAGGAGCAGCTATGAGCGTCACACGCACGGCCGGGGTTTTTGCGGCCATCGGACTACCGATTGCCGCGAGCGTCATGTTCGCCGGAGTCGCCTCGGCTGATCCGCCCCACCCTTTCGGCGGCGCCGCCGTCACTATCGGGTGTCCGAATCAGGGGTCGCTGGCCTCGTTGACCGGACTCACCGGCCAGTCCGGGCCAGAATCCAATCCGCCCATCGCCAAGGGTGACATTCGCTTCGATTCGTTCCCGGCCGCTGCACCCATCCCGGCGGCGGGTCAGGTGACCGTTGCGTGGGTCAACACCGACACGGGCAAGTCCGGAATCGTCGACCTGGTCGGTACTTATCCGTACCTGTCCGCGACGGTGAACACCGGCGTCGGCAATGTCGTTGCGACGGCGTTCGGTTCGATCAACTGGGGCAGTAGTCCCATCTGCCAGTCGAATCCGACGATCGGCAGGTTCATAGCCTGATCTTGAGCCTCGTCGTCGCGGCCTGGACGGGCACAGGGTTGGCGGTATCGCGTGATTATCTGTCATCTCGGAGATACCGCCGGGTCCGCCCCATCCCATATTCTGAAACATGTTAGGTGAAAGCATATTTCAGGGATGGAAAAGGTGGCGACGTGAACGGGTCGAGCGCGCGTCAGTTGATGAGCCAGATGCTCGTCGAAAAACGAAACAGTCTTGCGCCCGAAAAGGTCGGCATGCGCTGCGAGGGTGCTCGCCGAATGCACGGCCTCAGTCGGCGCGATGTCGCGCAGATTGCCGACATCAGCTTCAATCACTATCAGCGGCTGGAACAGGGTACTTCCGTTGGTGTTTCGGCTCCGGTTATCGTGAGGATCTGCGACGCCTTGTTGATGGAAGACGACGAGAAGGCGCGCATGCTGGCATTGCACCAGGTATGGGCGCGCCCTCGTCGACCGCTGGCTGGATCCCGAGTTGCCGGATCTCAGGCTGCCGGTGAAATCTCCGGCAGGCAGCGGGCCAGTTCGTCCGGCGTGTAGAAGAAACTCCCGGCGCTCACCGGAGCGCACGGGGCAGCAAATGCTGTCTCGCGCTCGTTGTAGAGCATTCGGACCAGACGCTTACCCTCCGGTCCGGCGTACACGTCCCACTGCACGTTGGCAGCCATCGGGCTGACCTGTGATCCGCGCCAGGGGTTGTTCGCATAGGTGTAGAGGTCGCCCTCCGCCTGCGAGACGGTGCTTCCCGGCAGTTTCAAGAGTGCTGCGAAGGGGATGATCGTTTCTGCGTGTGCAAACCGGAAATCCGCTCCCGGGACGGCGTCGTCGCCGGTATGTTTCTGCAGGCCGCGCAGGAACTCGTCGCGCAGGACAGTTGCCATCCGGTAGGTGACGTCTTCACCGGTGAAGCCCGGGCCCTTGGCGTAGAAGTCCTCGGCATCGTTCGTGTATGCGAGCCACTGCGCGTCAGCAGGTTCGATGAACCGCTCGAAATTCCACTTGCCTTCTTCGGCCATGCCCGGAGTGATGATGTACGTGTTGTACAGCATGTACGCGGCGTCGACTTCGTTGTCGATCGTGCTGGAACCCTTGCCACGGTCGACGAGTGAGAACTCGCCCGCACTCAGCCGGTTCACGAAGTCCTCCGAGTAGAGCCTGAGCATCATGTGCCGCGAGACCTCGCGGGTGCGGGGAAGATCGGCGATCTGGTCGTCGACGGCTTTCAGTCGAGGATCGGACTCTTCGTAGTCCTTGTAGTCGGCGTTTGCATCCGAGTCGTGGAAGTAGAGAAGGTCGGCATCCGTGGTCACCGGTGCAACATCGCCGGCGACGGCTGGAAACGCACCGGTCAGCCCTTGCGCGAAGTTCTCGGCGCTGTCCACGGCACGGTCCACACCCGACGAGGTCAAGGTGATGGTGCCCTGTTGCGCTGCGATGGCGTCGAACAGTTGGGGGAGGCGTTCAGTGACCCGCGCGCCGAGCTGTCTGTGTTCGGTGATCCCGCGTCCGCTGAGGTTGCCGTACCCCAGCTTCTTGTTGGCGGCCATGAGATCACGGAGGGCCGGGCCGAATTCCTTGCCGACGGGAGTCAATGCGTTCTCGGCTTCGGCGATTTCCCACAGCTGCAGGCTCAGGTCGTCGTACTTCAGGCTCGACAGTGCTCTGGAACCATGGCGCGCAACACTTTCCGTGTACACGGGGGAGTATCCCGTCGGCGGCGCCTGATAGTCGGCGATGCGCTGGCCGGGAGTGTAGGGCGTCTTGGACGTGAAGCCGCCGTCGCTGACGGTTGGTATCTCTGTCGAACCGGAGCTCGAACCGGCGTCGAGCGAACCGAACGGTGACGCCGTGGCGATGGACTGGACGCTGCTGGTGACAAGCACTAGTCCGACAGCGCCGGCAGCGGCCAGCACGCCGAAGCGTGAGCTTCGCATGGTGAGTTGATCCTCTCCGTCGGTGCCGAGGTGACACGACGGAAGGAAAGTTAGAACAGCTAAGCGTCCGAATTGCACCTATTTGCCCATGTGCAGATGGACGCGGGGTTACAAGTTTCGGATTCGCAGAGCTCAGGAGGGTTTGGCGGCAATCCCGATCGACACGGAGAGCGACAAAGCGATGAGGGTCATGGCCAGCCACTGGTAGCTCTTGGGCGTGGGCTGCTTCTTACGTCCGAACTTGCTCACTGATGTCTCCCGTTTGTCCGTGGGTACTCAGCACATATTACTGTTCCATTACCCCAATGGCGCGGTCGACCGGAAACTGTGCGCGATCAGACAGCAGGCGGACCGCGAAGTCCGCCCGCTGCCCCGCGATCAAGAGATCGTGCGCAGTTCCCGTCGCAGTATCTTGCCGGTGACGGTCTTGGGCAGTTCCTCCACCAGCACCACGGAGCGTGGGTACTTGTACGCCGCCATCCGCTGCTTGCAGTGATCGATCAGATCTTCCGGGGTGACGGACGCCCCCGCGACGAGGCTGACAAACGCCTTCACCGTCTCACCGCGGTATTCGTCGGCGATCCCGACGACTGCCGCCTCACGGACTGCGGGGTGCTCGGCAAGAACGTCCTCGACCTCGCGTGGCCACACCTTGTAGCCGGACGCGATGATCATGTCCTTCTTACGGTCGACGACGTAGAACCAGCCGGCTTCGTCCATGAACCCCACGTCGCCGGTGTGGAACCACCCGTCGCGAATGGCCGACGCACTCTCCTCCGGCTTGTTCCAGTAACCGCGCACCACCTGTGGACCTCGGACGACCAGTTCGCCGATCTCTCCGATCGGCAGGACCGCACCGCCCTCGTCTTCGATGCGGACCACGGTGTTGGGTACGGGAACGCCGACAGACAGTGCTCCGGATGTTGGGTCGACCGGCGTATCCGCACCAACGGGAACGGCATGGGTCGGCGACGTGGTCTCGGTCAGCCCGTAGATGTTGTGCAGCGCAGCACCGGTCATGGCGCGGACGGCCTCGGCGGCAGTCGGCGAGATGGGTGCGCCGCCGGAATACAGCAACCTCATGGAGGTGAAGTCTTCCGGCGCGCAACCCGGAGTGTTGAGCAGTGCGGTGAACGCAGTGATGGCGCCGACTGTGAATGTCGGTTGGTGCTCACGAATCGCGTCGAGCATCACCTCGGGCTGGAAGCGATAGGCAAGCACCAGCGGCATTCTCGCCAGGACGGACACCGCGATGTGACCGATCAACCCCGTGATGTGGAAGAGCGGTGCAACTCCGAGAACCGTGTCTTTCGGGGTGAGCCCCAACCAGTCCCGGTACACCTGGGCGTTGAAGGTCATATTCGCGTGAGAGGTCATCGCTCCCTTCGGCGGACCTGTGGTTCCCGACGTATACGTCAGTACCGCAATGTCTTCCGGTGCAGCGTCAGTGGTGATCGGATCGCCGAGACGATGTTCGTCGATCAGCGTCGCGAGATCGTCGGTACCGAGATCCTTCTTGACAATTCCGTCGAAAATCCTCGGATCGTTGCGACTTTGGTACTCGAGTTCCGAGGTGGTGATAACTCGCCTGACCGGCGAGTCGGAGACGACATTGCGGCCGACGGACTCGTAGAGCCCCTTGAGAGCGATCAGAACCGCTGCTCCGGAATCTTCGAGTTGGTATCCCAGTTCTCGTTCACGGCTCATGGGATTGATCGAGACTGCGACGCCGCCGGCTTTCCAGATTCCGGCGAGCGCAAGCACGAACTGCGGAACGTTCTGGAGGAACAGAGCGACACGGTCTCCCTTCGCCAGACCACCTGCTCGTAGTGCGCGGGCCAGGGCGTCACTCTGCTGATCCACTTCAGCGAAACTGAGTTGACCGTCGAAGTACTTCACAGCCGTGGCGTCCGGATCAGAGCGGACCGCCGCTGCCAACATTTCGAGCATTGTGGGCTGTTCGACGTCGATGTCGGGGGGAACGTCGTTGCGGTACAACGCCAACCAAGGGCGATCTTCGTATGTCATTTGATGGCAACCGGATTCACGGGAGAGCCGC
>NZ_LVCT01000573.1:0-5543 GCF_001647205.1 Rhodococcus sp. EPR-134 | reverse complement strand
TCTCGGTGAATACCACTCCGAGGTTGCGCATCAATGCGTTGTGGAGAACCAGTGCCACACCGTTTTCGGGGTCGGTGGTGACCTCGTTGGCAATGGTGTCGGTGACGAGGTTCGGAATCTCCATGTCCTGGAACCACTGGACGAGTTCGGGGCTGTAGATCAGGCCGGGCTCGCAGAAGCCCTCGTAGAAGGCTTCGCCCTGGTCGAAGAACAGCTTGAGGAAGTTGGTGCGGATGACGAGAATGTCACGCTTCTCGATGGTGACGCCCTGCGCTTCGGCACAGGCCAAAAGATCATGGTGCGTGAAGGTTTCGGCCTTGTCGAGGTTTTCCTTGCCGCGGAACTTCGCCATGTCGAGAAGTACTGCGCGTCCGACGACGCCGCGGTCGGCAATCGGTTCGACGCTGGCCTTCTCCAGGCCGCCGACAGTGGTATCAGCGGAGTATCCGTTCCACAGGGCGCCGTCGTACCACACGTGGCCGAGTGCGTCGTACTGCGTCGAGCCCTGCAGGAACGCGTCGATCTTGTCGTCCGCGTAATGCAGGCCGCCGGGGAAGTTGGGGGCGTCGTCGCCGTCCCAGCTGCTCTCGTCGAAGATCTGTGTGCGCTCGGCGGGGCTCCGGCCCGGCCAGACCGGATCACCCTTGGGATCGCCGATAAGACGTTGGAGTGTGAACACGGAACCCTGCTTGATGGTTCCGACGCCACGAAGCACCTGTCCGGCGTCGAGGTAGTTCAGTGAACCGACCTCGTCGGACTCTCCCCACTTGCCCCAGTTGCTGGGTGCGTCGCGCAGGAGTTCTCGAAGATATGGCGCCTCGGTCATGGTGATTCGATCCTCTCGCTACCGACACCGAACGATCGCTCGGGCGGACCTGGGTCTTTGTGATCCACATCATGTTCAGGCCGATAATCAGTAGTCAACAGGTTCACCGATTGCCGTGGTCATCGCATTGTTGGAAATCCAATGTTCGGGAATACTGAACACTGTGACCGAATTCGAGAATGCCGTCCTGATCGGAGCGTCGATCCGGCAAGCGCGGCGTCACAGCGGGCTCTCGCTGCGTGAATTGGCCAGGCGTCTCGATGTCAGCCCGGCTACCCTCAGCGCTGTCGAGACCGGAAAGGCCAGAGTCAGCGTCGACCGGTTGGCGGCAATCGGCGGGATTCTCGGAGTGCGTTTCGACGCTCTGCTCCCGGCTGCGATAGTGCGTCCGCCGGAACAGCCGCGATGGGGAGGCGACGACGCCGACCCGGACGCACATTTTCGCCCGAACGAGTGGCGAAGGTTCGGCCCGAGTTCGTTCGATCCGGTGTTGGCGGCCGCGCTCGCGGAGATGGTGAAGACCGGATATCACGGTGCTGCGATGCGTGAGATCGCCAAACGTGCGCAGATGAGTGTTCCAGGTCTGTACCACCACTATTCCAGCAAGCAGCAGATGTTGGCCGAAATTCTCGACCTCACCATGGATGAACTCAACACGCGATCGTTGGCGGCAATCGACGAGGGCGAAAGTCCCTCCGAAAGGCTGGCTTTCCTCGTCGAATGTGTGACCTTGTTCCATATCTATCGGCGTGATCAAGGATTTCTCGGTGCCAGCGAAATGCGCAGTCTCACAGCCGAGAACAGGTTGCGCATCACGGAATCACGCAACTACCAGCAATGGTTGATGACGAAGCAGGTCGACGACGGAATCGCCGCCGGTGTGTTCGGGACGGATCGGCCGAGACAGGCCGCGCGTGCAATCGTCGTGATGTGTGTCTCTGTCGCGCAATGGTATCGGCCGAGCGGACCACAAACGCCCGAGGAAATTGCACGCGACTACGCGCGTTTTGCACTGGATCTGGTGCGCCTTCAGCGACCGTGACGGACGTCATCCGGTTCGGGTGATGCGCCTGCGGGCAAAGGGGTCCATGCTTGGAAGGTATCCGTACCGCGACTCGAGTAAGGAACGAAACCCAATGTCTTCCAATCTGTCTCACAAGGCCTACATGATCGGTGCCGGCATCGGAAACCTCTCGGCTGCCGTCTATCTGATTCGAGACGGTGAGTGGAACGGTGAGGACATCACCATCATGGGCCTGGACATGCACGGAGCGAACGACGGCGAATCTGCCGCTACGTTCAGCACCAGTACGGCCATCGCGAACTCGGTAACGACGCGGGTTTCATCAATCGTGGCGGTCGCATGCTCAACGAGGAGACCTATGAGAACCTCTGGGACGTGCTGAGTGTGGTTCCGTCGCTGGACAACCCGGGAAAATCGGTGACGGATGACATTCTCGATTTCGACCACGCACATCCGACGCACGACGTCGCACGATTGATCGATCGCGACGGCATTCGCAACAAGGGTGAAAACGACTACAAGCACATGCAATTCGACAACAAGGATCGGTACTTGTTGACGAAGCTGATGACGATGCCGGAGTCGGACGAGGCAAAACTCGACGACATCAGTATCGAGCAGTGGTTCGAGGACACTCCGCACTTCTTCACCACCAACTTCTGGTACATGTGGGAGACCACATTTGCTTTCAAGCGGGTGAGTTCGGCGATGGAGCTGAGCCGGTACATGAACCGAATGATTCTCGAGTTCAGTCGCATTCAAACTCTTGCCGGTGTCACCAGATCCCCGTACAACCAGTACGAGAGTATCATCTTGCCGATGCGGGCCTTCCTCGAAGGCAAGGGCGTGAAGTTCGTCAACGAACTGAAGATCACGGAGTTCGTGTTCAAGGACACCCCGCTACGAGACGAGATCATCGTGACGGGACTCGATTACGAAAACGTCCGCACCGGTGAGAAGGGCAGAATCGACGTGGCGGAGGGCGATTTCGTCTTCGACACCAACGGCAGCATCACCGACAGTTCTTCGATCGGCGATCTCGACACGCCGATCGTCGAAGACATGAGATACGCACCGAGTGCGCTGCTGTGGAAGCAGGCCACCGAGCATTTCTACGATCTCGGGAATCCCGACAAGTTCTTCGGGGACCGGGCGCAGAGTGAGTGGACCAGCTTCACCGTCACCACTTCGTCACACGAGCTCATCAACGAGATTTCCCGAATCACCAAGCAGCTCCCCGGAAATGCGCTCAACACATTCGTGGACTCGAACGTGCTTCTCTCGATCGTGGTCCACCATCAGCCGCACTACCACGCGCAGAAGGAGAACGAAGGAGTCTTCTGGGGTTACTGTCTGTTCCCGCGCAAGGACGGCGACTACGTGAAGAAGCCGTTCATCGAGATGACCGGGCGGGAAATGCTGGAAGAGACGCTCGGACACCTCGAGGCGCTCGACGAGAGCGGTGCGCTCGCCGCGCGTCGACAAGAGATTATGGACAGCGTCGTGAATTCGATTCCCAGCCATATGCCTTACGCCAGTGCGCTGTTCAATCGGCGCGCCGTCGGCGACCGGCCGCTGGTGGTGCCGAAGCACTCCAAGAACCTGGCGTTCATCAGTCAGTTCGCGGAGCTGCCGTTCGACATGGTGTTCACCGAGCAGTACTCGGTGCGCTGCGCTCAGGTAGCCGTCTACAAGTTCCTGGGGATTCCAGAAGACAAGCTCACCAAGATGCATCACTACGAGAAGGATCCGAAGGTCCTCGCCAAGGCCGCAGTGACGATGTTCCGCTGAGGGGTGCTCAGCGACCGTGCCGCTTCTCGTAGTCCTCGCGAGTGCGATCGGCACGGCGCTGGGCCTTCTCGTCGAGCAGTTCGGGATCGAGTCCGTGGCTCAGCAGGCGGTGACGGCGGTAGATGGTCCCGAGCGCCACGACGAAGTACGCGAGCGGGATGAGCAACAAGGCCATCATGGCCAAGGGAATCCAGATCGGTCCCGGGATCAAGAGGAACAGCAGAAGGATCAGCGTCGCCGGCACGGTGAAGCGGATGATGTAGCGGGCCTGGGCGCCCGGGCCGACGAGATCGTTCCGTACCCAGTCCTGATACCGGTCGGGGAGCGTCTTCCCCAGGAGGTATCCGCAGTACTGAGGAAAGTTCGGGCGAGTCTGTTCGGCCATGGCATCCAGGATAGTGCCTGGTACTGCCGCTTACACCGGTGCCTTGAACGTGCGTCGGTAGGCGCTCGGTGAAACGCCGAGGGCCTCGTTCATGTGTTGACGCATGGATGTCGCAGTCCCGAAGCCGGTTCGAGCAGCAATCGCATCGATCGACAGATCGGATTCCTCCAGTAGTTCCCGCGCCCGATCGACGCGTCTGCTGGTCAACCAGCGGTTCGGTGTGGTTCCGACTTCGTCGCGGAATCGACGGCTGAACGTGCGGACGCTCATGTTGGCGCGCGTCGCCAGGTCCGCCAGGGTGATCGGGTCGTCGAGATGTTCGAGGGCCCAGTGCCGAGCGTCGGCAGTCGTTTCCGAAGGCTTGTCGGCCAGGGGGCGTCGGATGTACTGAGCTTGACCACCGTCGCGCCACGGCGGTACGACGCAACGCCTCGCGACGGTGTTCGCCACTTCCATGCCGTGGTCACGCCTGACGATATGCAGGCAGAGGTCGACTCCCGACGCCACCCCGGCCGAGGTCAGGATGTGGCCTTCGTCGACGAACAGCACGTCCGGATCCACGTTCACCTTGGGATAGACACGCTGGAAATGGTCGGTGTTACGCCAGTGCGTCGTGGCGCGGAGTCCGTCGAGCAAACCGGCCGCGGCGAGGATGTACGAACCGGTGCAGATCGAGACCAGCCGGGTCCCCGGGCGGATGTGTTCGAATGCCGCGGCCAATTCGGGGGAGAGGTAACCGTCTTCGTAGGCCGGACCCAACTCGTACGACGCGGGGATGACGACGGTGTCGGCGGTGGCGAGCAACTCGCTCCCGTGGTCGACCGAGATGCTGAAGTCTGCGTCGGTCTGCACGGGATTGCCGTCGACGGTGCACGTCAGGATCTCGTACAGCGGCCGATCCTCGACGTCGAGGGCACGTCCGAAGATGCGCGCCGGGATGCCGAGTTCGAAGGGGATGACTCCATTCAGAGCCAGTACGACGACGCGATGCGGACCAGACATGGCTTGATTCTTTCATATATTGGCAATCTGGCCACTGTTCTCGATCGAATCCGAACTGCAGAATTCTCTCTGTGACTTCTGAGACCGCTCTCCCCGAATCAGGCCAACAGCAGGTGAGCCCGCCGCGCTTTCACCGCGCCTGGTCCGTCGCGATCGTGGCATTCCTGGCGTTGGTCGGTGCGGCGAGCTTCCGCGCTGCCCCATCGGTGCTGATCGATCCGCTGCACGAAGATTTCGGGTGGTCGCGCGCCAGCATCTCGGCGGCCGTCTCGGTCAACCTGATTCTGTACGGGTTGACCTCGCCGTTCGCTGCTGCCTTGATGGAGAGGTTCGGTATCCGGGCGGTCGTCACCTCGGCGTTGGCGCTCATCTCGCTCGGCAGTGGTCTCACCATCTTCATGACCTCGAGTTGGCAGCTCATTCTGCTGTGGGGTGTCTTCGTCGGTCTCGGTACCGGTTCGATGGCGCTGGCGTTTGTCGCCACCGTCGTCGATCGCTGGTTCGTCGAGAAGCGT
>NZ_LVCT01000572.1:0-810 GCF_001647205.1 Rhodococcus sp. EPR-134 | reverse complement strand
CTCGGTGCTGGTGATGGCGTCGAAGACCAAGGTGTTCTGGCTTCTCGCCGGTACCTTCGCGATCTGCGGCGCGAGCACCAACGGCCTGATCGGCACGCACTTCGTCCCGGCGTCGCACGACCACGGAATGCCGATCACGACGGCTGCGTCCCTCTTGGCGTTGATCGGAATCCTCGACATGGTCGGCACCATTGCTTCGGGTTGGTTCACCGACCGGATGGACTCGCGAAAACTTCTCGGCATCTACTACCTGTTCCGCGGAATCTCGCTGCTCTTTCTGCCGTTGTTGCTCGCCAACACTGTGAATCCACCGATGATCGCGTTTGTCATCTTCTACGGGCTCGATTGGGTGGCGACGGTTCCGCCGACCGTCGCGCTGTGCCGTCAACACTTCGGCGCCGACGCTCCCATCGTGTTCGGTTGGGTGCTGGCATCGCACCAGATCGGTGCGGGTCTGGTGGCCTTCTTGGCCGGCCTCGTTCGTGATCAGATCGGCTCGTACGACGCTGCCTTCTTGGTGGCCGGCGCGCTCTGCGCGATCGCTGCAGTCATGTCGTTGTTGATCGCAAAACGTCCGAAAGAGGCAGTATTGGTTGACTCTGTCTGATTCGGCACTGTGATCGGTACCACCGACGGGGTAAGTTGTGTGTAACTCCAAGAACTACTCACCAGTAGGGGTACTGAAATGCCTGCTCCGTCCGCTGCGACCTTCTCGCGGCTCGCCGATCTGATCGCCATCGACAATGTTGCCGATCGCCCGACGAAGTCCATCACCGAGGTGTTCACCGGCAAGGAGCTGGCGACCATCCC
>NZ_LVCT01000571.1:0-1155 GCF_001647205.1 Rhodococcus sp. EPR-134 | reverse complement strand
GCCGTCTTCCACCGCTACCGCGATCTCATCCTCGAGAACCGCGACGCCCTCATGGACATGGCTCAGGCCGAGACCGGAAAGTCGCGTACCGCAGCTCAGGAAGAAGTCCTCGACATCTCGATGACGTCGCGGCACTACGCACGTGTGGCTCCGAAGCTGCTGCGTCCGCGTCGCGTCTCCGGCATGCTCCCGGGCCTGACGAAGACCGTCGTCCGCTACCAGCCCAAGGGTGTCGTCGGCGTCATCTCGCCGTGGAACTACCCGATGACGCTGGCCGTGTCCGACGCCATCGCCGCGCTGCTCGCCGGTAACGCCGTTGTCCTCAAGCCGGACAGCCAGACGCCGTACTGCGCGCTCGCCTGCGTCGAACTGCTCTACAAGGCGGGTCTGCCTCGCGACCTCTTCGCCGTGGTTCCCGGGCCGGGCTCCGTCGTCGGCACCGCCCTGGTTGAGAACACCGACTACCTCATGTTCACCGGTTCCACTGCGACCGGTCAGCTCCTCGCCGAGCAGGCCGGCCGTCGACTGATCGGCTTCTCCGCCGAACTCGGTGGCAAGAACCCGATGATCGTCGCGGCCGGCGCAGACCTGCGCGAGGTCACCGACGCCGCTGTGCGTGCGTGCTTCTCCAACTCCGGTCAGCTGTGCATCTCCATCGAGCGCATCTACGTCGAAGAGTCCATCGCACCCGAGTTCATCCGCATGTTCGGTGACCGCGTCAAGAAGATGAACCTCGCCGCCGGATACGAATTCGGAATCGAGATGGGCAGCCTCGTCTCCGAGGCGCAGGTCAAGGCAATCTCCGCTCATGTCGACGACGCAGTGGTCAAGGGCGCCACCGTCATTGCCGGTGGCAAGGCTCGGCCGGACATCGGACCGCTGTTCTACGAGCCCACCCTGCTCACCGGGGTTCCCGAAGACGCCGAGTGCTACCGCGACGAGACCTTCGGGCCGCTCGTCTCGATCTACCCCGTCAAGGACGTCGAAGAGGCCATCGCTGCGGCCAACGACACCGAGTACGGCCTCAACGCCAGTGTGTGGGCGGGAAGCAAGGCTGCCGGTGAAGCCATCGCAGCGCGCATCCACGCCGGCACCGTCAACGTCGACGAGGGTTACGCACCGACCTGGGGCAGCACCGCAGCACCGATGGGCGGT
>NZ_LVCT01000570.1:0-1354 GCF_001647205.1 Rhodococcus sp. EPR-134 | reverse complement strand
AGATCTCGTCGACCAACACACTGACATGGGGATTGGCCTCGATCACTTCGGCGAGGGCCTGCAGCTGCTCGCGGGTGTACACAGATCCGGTGGGGTTGCCCGGGGCATTGAGGATGACCCACTTGGTGTTCGAAGTGATTGCAGCGGATAGTGCTTCGGCTGTGAGAAGAAAGTTGTCGGACTCCTCGCACTGAACGATCACCGGAGTTCCGTCGTGAGCGAGGACCATATCCGGGTACGAAACCCAGTAAGGGGCGGGAACGATAACCTCGACGCCGGCTTCGACCGTCGCCATGAGAGCGAGGAAGATGACCTGTTTCGCGCCGCCGCCGACGGTGATCTGGTTGTCCGCGTACTGGATTCCGGTTCGCGAAGCCGCGCGTGCTGCGATTGCCTCGCGTAGAGCCGGGATGCCGTTGACTGCGGTGTACTTGGTCTGACCCGTGTTGATCGCAGTGATCGCCGCAGACTTGATGTTGTCGGGTGTGTCGAAATCGGGCTCCCCGACGGTCAGGTCGAGTATTTCACGGCCCTGGGCCTTCAGCTCGCGCACTCGTTGTGCGGCAGCCACACTCGGCGACTCCCTGATTCTGTCGACGCGCGCAGCCGGAACGAAAGTCGCCATGATGGTCTGCTCCTGGGTCCGGGGTGAGCGTGGATTCCCGTCGTCGACGAGCCACAGTTCTCACTCGGTGATCCGTTCGACCATAGGGTCCTACCAGGGCATCTGACCAAGACCGAACCGTTGTGGCCCGATAAGCAAACGTGATGGAGCGGCGACGGAATCAGACCGACAGAACGCGCAGATCCTCGAGACCGTCCACGACGGGAACGCGCCACGACGCAAGCTCTTCCGGTCCCTGCTCGTCCCACAGCTCGAACAGTTCCGAATCGGTCGATGCGATGGTGCGCTCCACCATTTCGATCAGCCAGGTGAGCCGTTCACTGGTCAGAGCCGCGGTGAAGGAGTCGAGATCGAGGTCCTGGGCGGCGGGGTCGCGTTTGCGATC
The DNA here is from genome assembly GCF_001647205.1 of Rhodococcus sp. EPR-134. Classification (NCBI taxonomy): domain Bacteria; kingdom Bacillati; phylum Actinomycetota; class Actinomycetes; order Mycobacteriales; family Nocardiaceae; genus Rhodococcus; species Rhodococcus sp. EPR-134. Next base: position 344 of record NZ_LVCT01000570.1, on the reverse strand, counting down.
GGCGCGCACGATCAACACCAATTCGAGCAAGGCGACGGCGATTTGGCCGCCGTCCACCTCGAGGTAGTCGTCCTCGAATGCCCACTCCACCGATTCGAAGGTGAAGTCACCGTGTCCGATGGACGCGATCAAATCCCCTGCACCGTCGTTATCGAACGGTCCCGATCCCCACGCGCCCACTGTCTACTCTTTTCCGATTGCCGTCTCAGCGCGCTTCGAGCGCGATCTTCGCTCCGAATCCTAGAAGAACTGTTCCGGTTATGCGCTCGAGTGCCTGTCGCACTCGGGGCTTCTCGAAGGTGCTACGCGCTCGCGAGAGAAGGACCACGTAGCCACTGAGCCAC
>NZ_LVCT01000569.1:0-3069 GCF_001647205.1 Rhodococcus sp. EPR-134 | reverse complement strand
GGTGGACCGCGCGGACTTCCGGCCAAGGTGTGGGCAAAGCTCATGCCTCACGCCATCAAGATCATGTCCTGGGTTCCGGGCCGGTGACGGGTGGAAACCGCCAGCGCGTACATCGAGGCAACGCCGGTATCGGTGTGGAAGGTTGTCAGCGACATCGAAGGTATGGGTCGCTTCAGTCCTGAAAACACCGGTGGAACATGGACTTCCGGAACTCCGGGCACTGTGGGTGCAAAGTTCAAGGGCACCAACAAGCATGGTCTGATTCGGTGGAGCACGCACTGCACGGTGGTCGACGTGGTCGACTGCCGGAGGTTCTCCTTCGAATCGGACGAGCCGAAAGCGCGGTGGACCTTTGTGCTCGAGCCTTCGGGAACGGGCACCGTGCTTACCGAGACTCGTGAGATCTATGCGACGCCAGCGCTTTACGTGCGCATGATGTCGGGTAGCGGCCTACTCGGTCGGGGTCGAGATCAGCTGATGCAGACCGGAATGGAAACCACCCTGGCGCGCATCAAGGCGTTTCTGGAGAGCTAGAAACTGACACAAGTGGGGCTGCACTCGATTCGAGTGCGGCCCCACTTCTGTTGTTGGAGATCTAGTTTGCAGTGCTGATGAGCGCAGCGTCGATGAGCGCGGTGTAGACACGCTCCGGTTCTTCGGCGATGCGATTGAGTACGTACAGCCACCACTGTGTTCCGAAGATGACGTATTCGCGTGTGGTGAAGCCTGCTCCTCGGAGTGCGTCCAGTTGCTCGGTGCCGAGGCCGAGCAGCATCTCGAACTCGACGTGCTCGCCTCTGAGCTTCGAATCATGCTCGGCGCGTAGTGCTTCGAGGATGTCGCGGTCATGTGTCGCGATGGAGACCTGGTGACCCGAGTCGACGATCCGGGCTGCGTAGTCGAGATACGCGCTGCGCAGTTCGGCACTACCGCGTGGGTAGGCGACGGACTCGGCTTCGAGGAAGGCGCCCTTCACGAGACGGATGCGACCGGGTCGGTTCAGCAGAGCGGCGAGATCCTTTGCCGTGCGGTGCAGTCGGGCCTGAACGGTGATCCCCACGTGAGTGAACCGCTCGGCCAGTCGCGCGTGCATGTCGAGGACCAGGTCGGTGCGGTCGGACGCCTCGGCAGAGATGATCAGCTCGGCACCTGCGCGTTCCGTGGTCTCGGCCAGGCGCACGACATTGCGAAAGCACTGCTCCGGATCGATGACCAAGCCGATGTGCGAGAGGTCGAACGACACGGTGCTGTCGACGCCCGACGTTCCGATCCGTTCCGCCAATTCCACGAACACATCGGTTTCGGCGTTCGCGAGTTCGGGATCCCGGACGCTTTCCCCGGTGTATTCGATGCTCGCCTTGTGTCCTCGCGCGAAGATCGAGGGGAGTCGGTCGAAAGCGTCGTCGATGGTTTCGCCGCCGATGTAGCGAGCGGCGACTTTCCGTGCGAGTGCTGCCGTCGCAGCGTCCGCCATGGTGCGTTCTTTCAGGGATTCGTCGAGTGCGAGGCGGCGTAGGGCGTCCGCGGCCTGGGCTTGTAGATCCGTGTTCACGGCTTCAGCGTATCCGGACGAGGGTGCGGGAATTATTCTACGAACTCTTGCGTTCGATCTATTGTCGATATATCGTCGATACGTCAAACAAACACAGACAGTCCAGGAGGACAACATGTACGCCCCACACAACAACCCAGAAATGCAAGAACGTCGCGAGCATGGCCGCCGAGGCCCGCATCGTGGACACGGTTTCCGTCGAGGATTCGAGGGCGAGAGACCCGAGGGTCGCTTCGAAGACCGAGCAGAAGGACGCCCCGAAGGCCGGCGCGGTCGACTTGACCAGCGCGGACACGGTCGGCCTCACTTCGGTGAAGCCGGCGCAGCGCTCCGTCCCGCGATGGGCCTACTCCGAGGTGCCGCTGTCGCGGTAGCCGCAGGTGGGACCGCTGAGCAGGTAGCCAAGGCCGAGGCAATTCTCGCCGAGGCACGCCGAGCACTGTTCGAGATGCTGGCGGAAAAGTCGGCTGACGCGCAGCAGGCTCACACAGAATCTACCGACACGCTGCCGGCAGAGTGATCACGGCGCTCAGGCGCCGACGGTGACTTCCTCGCTGTTCATGCCGGAAACGTGGCCGTCGGCGCCCTCTCGCCAGTACCCGACAACATTGTGCTTGTCGCGAGCTATTCCTCGAACTTCCCTCAGATGCTTACGAATACGACGGCTGGTTGCGCTTTCGCACGCCACCCACGCGTAGACGTCGGCCGATTCGGATTCGGGAAACTCGACCTTCTCCACAGCTTCGAACAGCGCGCTCGGCGCCTTTCCGAGGCCACTCCCCACGAGCCACGTGTACGTGACGTCGCCGCGAGTGACAAATTCCTGTCGATCCTCTTCGGTTTCGACCTCGATGATCGCCTGTGCGACATCGCCTTCACGAAGTTCTTCGACAATCCTGCCCAGTCCGGGGAGACCCGTGGCGTCTGCGACCAGCAGCTGCCAGCGAGGACCCGCCGGTGCTTGGTAGTGGGACCGCGAACTGTCCGACCAGAAGACGCCTAGTAGGTGACCTGGTTCGGCCCGCAGGGCCCAATCCGCTGCAATACCGCCAGGGTGCACGACGAAGTCGATGTCCAGACGTCGGCCGCCGTCGTGCACCTTGCGCACGGTGTAGTGCCGCCACGGTGGCTCGGTTCCGAGATCGGCCTTGCCGTAGTCGGGATTGTTGAAGTAGTCGTATTCTGCTTCTGTTTCACCGGGTTTCGGGAACGCGAGGTCGATGCGCTCGTCGCCTTGTCCGCCGGTCGGCCAGTGCCAGTCGCCTTCTGCCTCGATGCTGATTCGCCGCATGTGCGGGGTCAGGGACGTGACGGTGACAACGCGGGCGGGTTCGCAGAAAGACATGCCTCGACCCTATGGGTCCGGCGTGTCGAAGTGGAGACAGATGCTGTCGCAAGACGGACATCGAGCGCAGCCGAAAAGGCCAGCGTATGCCCCGGGGCATGATTCTTCCCCGGTGCACACGCTGGCCTTTTCAGTTATGTCGGTTCACGCCGCTGTCGGTGGGCTGTTCCCA
>NZ_LVCT01000568.1:0-16948 GCF_001647205.1 Rhodococcus sp. EPR-134 | reverse complement strand
CGATCGGCTGTTGATACGGATCGATCGACATGGGTGGGTAGAACACTGTTTTTCGGTCGGGACCGATCTCCACCCGCCACTCCGTGTGGTGCAGCGTCCGGTGGTGATGACCGCACAACAAGATCAGATTGTCGAGATCCGTTGGGCCGCCATCGTTCCAGTGAACAATATGGTGGGCATCGCACCACCCCGACGGTGTCCCGCACCCCGGAAACGCACACCCACCATCACGAACCGCCAACGCCCGCCTCTGCGGCACCGTCGCTGTTCTCGCTTCCTTACCGCAGTCGAGCGGAACACCATTCTCATCCAACAAAATTCGCGTGACCGTGCAGTCGCACGCCAACATCCGGGCGGTATCGATACTGATCGGGCCCACCCAATCCGCCCACGCGAAACCCAGTTCCTGAGTCGACGGCAGTAGATCCTTCAAGGCTTTGAGGTCCGTCATGTCTTTCGCCGACGCAGTCACCGTGATGTGCGGTTTCACCCCGCCCTCGATCGGACCCAACCCCGCCCGCTCGTACCGCCGCAGTAGTTCGCAAAACCCGTCCGCCCGCCGTAGCGCCGGCGTACGGGTGTCCTTCACGCCGTCCTTCTCCGGCGTCGGAGCCGACAGACTCGACAACAACGTGATCAACCGGGCCCCGTTCACCGCATCCAGATCGCCCTTCACCGACACGCGCCCGTACAAACCTTTCGACGCGTAGAACTCGTTACGCTCCGAATCCTCACCGACCGGAACGCCGTCCTCGCGTTTGCCGTACTGCTTCTCGATCCGGCGGATCGCCGCCCGCACCGCATCACAATCGGCAATGTTCTTCGACGCCAGGCCAAGCAGAATCCCGCGGGCCTTGTCCACATCCGCCGGCGTCATGTTCTTCGGCGGATGCTGACAAAACGACGCCACCTGACGGGCTTTCAACGCATCCACGTCACCACGATGAAACGCATCCGCGACAACCGGTTCGAGCATCAACAACCGCGCCAACCCGACCAACAGACTGCACTCACCGATCTCCAGATTCGTCGAACCATGCAACCACTGCGCGATCGCCCGAAAACCCTTCCCACCGAGAACCTCACGGGAAAACATCTCCACGATCAGCAACACCATCCGCGACTGCAACTCGTGCCGGACACGCACCAGATCCAGAACCTCCCCCTTGAGGTCCTCGCCATCCAGTTGCCACGCATCCCGACTGTCCATGCTCAAAGTTTAATCGAACAAAGTTTCGAAAGCAAGAGAATCGCAGGCGAAAATTGCTGCTGTCCAGCTACTTTCGACAATTCGGGCAAATGTCAGATTGAACCCAACTCGCGCGCACGAGCTACCGCCGACGTCCGCGACTTCACTCCCAACTTGCCGAAGATGTGAACCAGATGCGATTTGACCGTGGTCTCACTCAGGAACAGTTCTTTGCCGATCTCTCGGTTGGAGCGACCCGCCGCCACCAACTTCAGAACTTCGATTTCCCTTGGACTGAGGCTGGTTTCGGGTTTGCGTACCCGAGTCATGAGCTTCGACGCGATGGCGGGGGAGAGAACGCTGTCCCCGCTCGCAGCGGCGCGGACGGCTGACAGCAACTCGACCGGTGGTGTGTCCTTGAGTAGGTACCCGCTGGCCCCGGCCTCGACAGCGCTCAAGATGTCTGCATCCGTGTCGTAGTTGGTCACGACGAGTACGTGCGGCGGATTCGGCAGCGCGCACACCGCGCGGGTGGCGTCGACGCCCGTCTTCCCGGGGCCGAATCGCAGGTCCATGAGCACGAGGTCGACCGGCGTGGTGGCGCAGAAGGCTATGGCTTCCTCGGCGGTGCCCGCTTCGCCGACTACCTCGATGTCGGCTTCGCTTTCGAGCAGCGCTCGTAACCCGGCGCGCACGATCGCGTGATCGTCGGCGAGCAGCAGGCGGATCACGGTTCGCCGACTTCGAGAGGAAACGTCACTGCGACGGCCGTGTGTCCCGGCTCGGACTCGATGGAGAAAGTCCCGCCCTGCAGTTCGACGCGCCGGCGAATTGCATTGAGGCCGAAAGATTCCGCCGGGCCACGTTCGAGAACTGCCACGTCGAAGCCGCGACCGTTGTCGACCACGTCGAGGCTGACGGTGTCGTCGGAATAGGTCAGTGTCACAGCCATTCTGGTTGCATCCGCATGGCGGAGAACATTGGACACCGCGCCCTGAGCGATGCGTACCAATGTTGCTTCGAGGGGCATCGGTAGCCGGACTGCCTCGCCTTCGACCACGGAGCGCGCTTCCAGTTCAGGACTGCTCGCGCGTTCGCAGATTCGACGAAGCGCGTCGGCGAGCGACTGACCGTCCAAGGCCGCGGGTGTCAATTCGGCGATGAGTTGGCGGGTTTCGGCAAGACTGTCCGCGGCAGTTTCCCGTGCGAGGCTGATCTGACGGATGGCCGGGCTGTCCGGATCGGCGCGTTCGGCAGCGTGAAGGAGCATCTGGATGCTCGAAAGTCCTTGGGCCACGGTGTCGTGAATCTCGGCGGCGAGTCTTTCACGTTCCGCGAATTTTCCGGCATCGCGGGACGTCGACGCCAATTCTTCACGAGTATTCATCAACTCGTCGATGAGACGACCGCGCTCGGCTGCCTCGCGGTACAGCGCTTGATATCCGAGGCCGATTGCAACCGCTACGGCAGCGCCGATGATCGGGCCGACGGCGCCGGCAATCGTCCATCCACGATGCAGGCCGGTGCCGACCACGGCGACAGCCGTTGCCGCGGTGACGGCGAGAAGACTCCAGGGGCGTCGCAGAATATGGAGATAGAGGAAGAAGAGTCCGAACGCGAGGTAGGCGGCGTCGGCGGATACCGCCATCGTCGCGATCCAGACGAGGGTCAGCACGGCCAGCCACCAGCGGGCAGCGTTGCCGCGCAGCCTTTTGGCGACCCCGAAAAGATAGACGGCAACGAAGATCACGGCCAACGCGATGATTGTTGCGGTCAGGTCGGATTCGTCGATCAGCGCTCGAAGAAACACCACACCGGCCAGCGCCATGACAAGGACATGCAGGCCCAGTTGTAGGCCGGCGAAGACAGGCGTGAGCGGAGATCGGTGCATCTCGCCCAGCTTAGCGAGGTTCGGGCCTGGTTCATCCATCAAAAGTTGTAAACCGGGATGGTTCTTTCGAGCGCTGGAATGTCGATCCGAGGTGCGATGGAAAGAGTCTGCATCCGCGAGAGCGTAGAGGCAAGCACAGGAAAGGAATTCACAGTGTTTGTCGCAATGAGGGACTTACGGGCAGCGCGAGGTCGTTTCGCGCTGATCTCCGTCGTGGTTCTGTTGGTTGCACTTCTGGTCAGTTTTCTCAGCGGGTTGACTGCAGGACTTCGCCATCAGAACGTGTCGGCCATCGAGGCCATGAATGCCGACACGGTGGTGTTCGCCGACACCGGAGCCGGGGCGTCGTTCGACGAGTCGGCGCTCACGCAGGACCAGGTCAACGCTTGGACCTCCACGTCGAAGGACGTCGATCCCATCGGAATCGGTCGCGGGAAAGCGGGATTGGCCGACGGAAATCAGAAGTCGGTGGCCCTGTTCGGCGCTGATGGCGGTTTCGGTGACGTGACGCCGCCGGCGTCAGGCACGGTGGTGTTGAGCGAAGGTGCCGCCCGCGATCTGGGGGCGGGCGCCGGCGATCAGGTGAGTGTCGGTACGCAGCAGTTCACCGTCAGCGCCGTTCGCGGTGACGACTGGTACAGCCATTCGCCCGTCGTCTGGATGACGCTCGACGACTGGCAGGCGGCCAATCCACGCGGCGGAGTTGCGACAGTACTGGCTGTCACCGGAGCCTCCGACGCTTCCGCAACGGACAAGGCGGCTGCGACGACGTCGACGACGGTCAGCGGTTCGCTCGACGCGATCGGTTCGTACAAGTCGGAGAACGGGTCGTTGACGTTGATGACGCTCATGTTGTTCGCGATCTCAGCCTTGGTGATCGGTGCGTTCTTCACGGTGTGGACGATCCAGCGAACTCCGGACATCGCGACGCTGAAAGCGCTCGGTGCGACTACCGGTTCGCTGGTGCGCGACGCACTGGGTCAGGCGCTCATCGTTCTGATTGCCGGTGTCACCGTCGGAATCGGGCTGACGGCCGTGGCCGGATCGCTGATCGGTGACGCCATGCCGTTTGTCCTGGACGCATCCACCACCGTCGTACCTGCCGTGGCATTGATCGGGCTCGGTCTGCTCGGCGCGGCCTTTGCACTTCGATTCCTCTCGACCCCCGATCCACTCACAGCATTGGGGAGCGCACGATGACCATGACAACCGGCACCACAGTTCTCGACATCCAGAACGTCGATCTGACGTTTCCCGATGGGCAATCGCGGGTGACGGCGCTGGACGACGTGTCTCTGCGACTGCACCGCGGCGAGATCGCCGCGATCACCGGGCCCTCGGGTTCGGGCAAGTCCAGCCTGTTGGCGGTGGCGTCGACGCTGATCCGTCCGGATTCCGGGCACGTCTATCTCCGGACGCCGGAAGGCAGCACCGACATCGCTGCGCTGAGTCGGCGGGCGGCGTCGGAGCTGCGACGCTCGTCGATCGGCATCGTCTTCCAACAGTCGAACCTCGTGTCTTCGCTGACTGCACTGGAGCAGCTCGAGGTGATGGCGCATCTGGGGCAGTCCGTGTTCACGTCACGGGCCCGTCGCAAGGCCGTGAAATCAAAAGCGATGGATTTGCTGGACGCTGTCGGGCTCGCGGATCAGAGCGGAAAACGGCCGTCCCAGCTGTCGGGCGGACAGCGACAGCGCGTCAATCTTGCGCGAGCATTGATGAACGATCCGCAGCTTCTCGTGGTCGACGAGCCCACGAGTGCGCTCGATCAGGAGCGCGGTGCCGCTGTCATGGATCTGATCATCGGGGTGGTGCGGGAACGCGAGGCGGCAACCCTTCTCGTGACACACGACCGAAGTCACCTGTCTCGGATGGATACTGTCTATCGTGTTGTTGACGGTTCCTTGGCGGAGGATCAGGAGGCGCTCGCGGCGTGACTCAGGCGGGCACGATTCGGGCATTCGTCACTGCATCCGGGCGGGAAGTCAACCCGCGATTTGCTGGGCAGTTAGACTGTTGTCGACTCGGGCAACTTGAGAGGACGTGTTATGGAACGCCGCCGCAACGTTGCGCAGCCGCCACAATCGCCGATTGCGGATCTGGAGCAGATGCCTGCCCTGATTCTCCTCGACAGGCTTCCGGTGCCGGTCATGGCCGTTCACCGCGACGGCAGCATCGTTTTTGCCAATCCGTCCTTCGCTGACATGCTGGGATATCCCAAGAAGGCCGTCTCGGCGTTGCGTTTGCAGGACATCCTCTACGACAAGGATGCCGACGACGTCAGTGCAGAGCAGGCCCATCGTGAACTGAGTTCCGAGCCGGGCTCGGTCAAGGAGTTCGTGCACTCCGACTCCACGTTGGTGCGCGCGACGGTCAGCCAGTCTCTGCTCCGACGGGACGACGACACGATCACCCTTGCCGTCCTCCACGATCTGACAGAGCGCCTGTGGAACAACCCACGGCACATCGACGACAAGCCCACCAAGTAATCCCAGCTACTTCCGGGATTTGACGGTTCGGTCCAGGCCGAGGGTGGCGGCAAGGGTGTTGACCACCCATTCTTCGTACTGTTGGCCGGTCCAACCCGCGCCGACCACGAGGTCTGTGTAGGTCTCGGGACTGAGCAGCGTGAGTGCGACGTTCACGGCTGTTTCGAGGTCGACGGTTGGCGCTTTTTCGACGATGCCGACCATCAGATGTTCCTGCACCGTGCGTCTCTGAGTGCGGTTGATTTGCCACAGACGGGCGGCGTCCTCGTCGGCGGAAGCGGCGGCCCGCAGTGCCAGCAGGATGTCTGCGGTGCGTTCCAGAATGAGCCGTCCGTGGTGAACCTGAATCCGGAGTTGCCCGAGTGGATGTGGGGCGCCGAGTGCTGCCGCCACCCACGGACGGTCGAGAGTTGCCGTCTTTTCCTCGTCGCCCGCAACGGCCACGTCGAGCAGTGCTGACAGCACGCTCGGCTTGTTGCCGAACACGAAATAGACACTCTGCACCGACACGCCCGCCGCCGCGGCAAGCTGCTTGATCGTGGCGGCCGCGTAGCCGGGATCGACAAAAACCTCACGCGCTGCCTCGATGATCTTGCGCCGCGCCGACGTGTCTTCCCGAAGAACCTCAGTCATGATTAGAGTCTAACTCTAGAGTCGAACTCTAGCGACTCGGGAGGCGAAGTAATGACGAAGGTTCTTGTACTCGGTGGCTACGGTGCCGTCGGGATTCCCCTGATGAAACAACTCGCGAAGGTCCCCGAAATCTCCGCGTACTCCGCCGGCCGTGACCCTGCCCGCGCGGACGTCGTCGTTGATCTTAAAGAACCAGGCGCGTATTCGACTGTGGTTCGAGACTTCGATGTCGTGGTGAATGCGTCGGGTTTCGAGGATGTTCGCCTGGCCGACGAAGCGGTACGCGGTGGGGCGGCATTCGTCGACATCACGGCGACCTCGAGCTACTGCGAAGAATTGGAAGCGGTCGACGGACCCGTTCTCATGGGCGTCGGGTTGGCGCCGGGATTGACCAGTGTCCTTGCCGCCGAGGCGCATCGACTCGGCGACGGACCCGTGGACATCCTGATCGGCCTCGGCGGTGGAGAACTACACGGGCCGGCCGCAACGGCGTGGACGTACGGGATGTTGGGCACGAGGTTTCCTGATCCCGACGGACGATCGGTCCGCAACTACACCGGGATGAAGACGTTTCGAATACCGGCCGATGCGACCGGCTACCGCACCGGTCCTGCTGTGCGGGCCGACTTTTCGGACCAGCATGCGTTGACGCGAGACCTCGGTGTTCCGGTCAGGACGTACCTGCGATTGGACACGTCCACCGCGACGCTCGGACTTGCGGCCATGACGTGGGCACCCGCGCTACAGAAGGTCGTGCCGAAGAAGCTGTGGGGCTCGGATCGTTGGGTAGCGATGGCCCGAGCGGATACCGGCCCGGCGCTGTGGGTTTCGGGGCGTAGCCAGTCGGTCGCGACGGCAGCTATCGCCGCGCGCGCCGTGCAGGTGATTCGGGATGCCGCGATCTCGAAGCCGACGTGGTTCCACGCGGTGGAAACCACCGAGTCGTTGCAAGCGGCGGTTCCCGAACTGTCAGTGCGGCAATGGGATGGTGCGAGCCGATCGTCCGGCAAGACTGTCCACTAGTCGGGGCGAGCCGAGAAACGGCAATCCGGCGGCCGCATTGGTGAGACAACCGGGTACGACGACGCGGACGACGTGCAGGCCGGCGTGGAGAACATCAGTTGTGGTGAGATCGACCCATGCCGGCCGGAAACCGGCTGCCGTCAGAGCGCTTTCGGTGCCGGCGGCTGATGTCAGAGAGTCGAGTCCCACCTCGCCGACGACGGCACCGACCAGCTCACTCTCGAATCGTGCTTGGATCTTCGGGTCCAGGTGAAGTTGCAAGTGGCATCCGTAGTCCATCACGTCGGCAAAATCCGATCGGTAGGCGCCTGCATAGCTTCGGTCAGCTCGCCAAGGCGCAAGCGGACTGGTCGGGGAGGCCGCGGCTCGACCGATGCCGCTCTGCGGGTTGTCGTAGTCGGCGGAAAGCAGCTGCAGCTGAAGCGCTTCGCCGAGTGACTTGAACGCAGCCGTCTGCGCTTCTTCGTGGCAGGCGGTACCGATGGTCGAGTATCCGGTGAGTCCGTCGTGGACGAGGGCGCCGAGCACCGGGATCCCGAAATCGCTGTCGAATGACAACCACCTGGTCGAGAGGGTGCCGTGATTCCCCAGTCGCCGAAGCACCTCGGGAATGCCGGTGACGATCCGAACGCCGCGTCTTCCGTTCCAGGACAACGTCATCGCGTCTCGTTCGACTATCTCGCGCAAGGCATTGTCGATTGCGAACTTCACCGAGGGTCCGGCGGCGAGACCCGCCTGAGCCACCGGAGAGATCGCCGGACCCGTCCGGGCGACGAAATGAGGATACGAACCCCAGACGAGTTCGGCCGGTACCCAGATATCCGAACCCGTGATCAGGTCGGCTCCGCGAGTCCAGTCCATCTCCAGATCGTCGGTTGGTTCGACGAACGGGAACTGTGGCCGCGCGTACTGGGCAGTGTCGAAACGCGCGAGTTGTGACAGGTCGATGCTTGCTCCGATCAACGCTTCGGCCGACCCGCGGACGATCGGTTTGGCGACGATGTTGCCGCAATACCGTTCCACCGCTTCGCCTATCGCAGCTGCGGTAGGCCGCGCACGGTCACCCAGATCGAAGCAATATCCGGCGCCGGCCGAGTCACTGGACCAGGGTGAAAAGCGTGCTGAATCACTGACATACGAGTGAATCAGCTTGAACTCGGGCGGAAAGTGCTGGGGAACAACGGCGTCGACCAACTCTCGAATGATCCCAGTTCGGCGGTCGACGAGCGAAGATGTCATGCGAGGGGGACCGGCAGATGCAGATGGGTGGTCGATGCGCTGGTCAATCTGCTACCTCCAAGAAGGGGAAAAGCTGCTGGGGCGTTGTTGTACAGGCCCGGAGTCAGGATGCGGACGACGTGCAACCCGGCAATCGAGATGTCGCCGGTGGTGAGATCGACGGAAATCGGCTGGTGTCCCCGTGACATCAGAAGCGCTACGAGAGAAGCCAGATCCAACGGCGCTTCGTCGGGAATCTCTGATACCGAGAGTGTTTCGGTGTAGTCGAAGAGATGTTCCTCTGCGGCCAGGGCCATCACGGGATCGAGATAGAGTTGGGCGACGGTCGGCAGATCGACGATGTCTTTCCATTGCGGATCGAACTCGTCCCGGTAACGACGGTCGGCCCGAAAGGGTTTGTACAGGTGCGCCGGCAGCGTTCCGTCCGCCACGCTGCGCCAGGTCGGCCCGTCGGGGTCGGCGAGGTCGATCGTGATGGCAAGTCCGGCATACGCCTCGACAAGCGCCTTTGAGACTGCCGCCTCCACCGTCGGTCGACAAGCTGTGCCCAGCGCGACCAGTCCACGTCGGTCATCGCGGATCCACGCTGCGGCGACGGGAATGCCGAAGGGGGAGGGAAGCAGCAGCACTCGAACGCTCCGGGTCTGGCTCTCCAGATCCCCGAGTTGGCGGTGCGCAGGCAACCGCTCCCAGTCGGAAAGCTCGATCGCCGGCTGTGACCGGTCCCCGCACCACCACAGCGCGGTGGCATCGCGTTCGAGAAGTTCCAGCAGAGCTGACATCTCGGCCTCGTCGCGTGAGCGTCCCGCTGCGATTCCGGCGTACTGCAACGACGCGATCGGTGGCTCGCAGCGACGGGTGCCTGTGTAGTACCCGAGATAAGTCAGGGCCGCAGGCACGTAGGTGGGCACCTTTTCGTCCATGGTGTGACCCAATGCCCAGCGAATGTTCAGATCAGAGGTGAAGGGAACAAAGGGGAATCCGGGAAGGCGGTACTGATCCTCGCTGTACAACGCAAATTTCGCCGGATCGACGACCCGTGAGCCGGCCAGTTCCAGCGCTGATGCACTGCTGCGGACCAGATCCTCGGGGACCATGTTGCCGCAATATCTTTCGACGGCCTCACCGGTTGCCGCCCCGCGGGCCGCTGCATCGTTGCGTATCGAAGCCCCGAATCCGTAAGGGTCCGCGCGAAACAGTGAACCGCTGCCGCCGAAGTTTCTGGTGTCGGCCACCCTCGCGGCCCAACCGACCCAGCCCGTCGGCATGTCCGAGCGAATGTGTGGTTCCAGTGAGGTCAGCACGCCGCTCCGGGCGTCGACCAGCAAGTCATCCACCGTCAGTTCCTCCGAGTATCGGCAGGGTCAACGACCCGGAAAATGATTGGTGCAGTGCGGTACTGCGTGTTCCTCGATAGCGATCACCGTCTCCGAGATTGCGTGCGAGGCGGGGGAAGTCCGAGCCGGCGATCCGCAGCGACAAGACATCACCCGCGCGCACAGTGTGCAACACGGGATCCAGATCGATGGTCACCATCGTCGGCTGCAGGCTGACACCCGCGCCACGTGCGATCGATCTGGTAACTCCAGCGGGATCTACGACGCTCAGTTCGGCGATCCAATCGGCTTCGCCCTCGGGTGAATGCACTTTCAGCTCCACCGATGGTGTTCCGGAGAGTACGGAGTCGTGCTTGATATCGAAAGTCAAGACAACACAGTTGTTTCGGTCCCGTGAGGCGTCATACAGGAAGCTGTAGGCCGCATCCTTCCGCTCTGGTTCGAGATGAACGCGATTCGCACCCGTGACAAACGGTTCGGTCGACCATTCGCCGACACCCCGGTCGAATACCCGATTGATGGTCAGGGGCCGCGCAGCGAATACCGATTCCATCCACTCGACCTGAAGGCGGCCGAAACTTGTCTCGCCGACCCTTCCAGGGCGGAGGTCGTGCGCCCAGGGGCCCACGATCAAACTCTGCGGCCCGCGCCCCACGGACGTGAAGTGCCGCAGTGTCTCCCGAATCATCGCATCGTCCCAACCGCCGATGTGCAGCCCGGCGATGTCGAGTTCGGAGAGTTCGTCCGCGGACACCAGATCATCGCCACCGAAGTCTTCGCGTTTACGAGCGCGAAGGATCGGCGTCAACCAGCCCGGTGAATCGGAGGTCAGGCCGACCTCCTCGATCATCGACTGCACCGGGAGATGTTCCAGCAAAGACGAATCCGAACGCATCAGTTCAGGGATGAAACCCTCACGAGAGGAAGACGAATCTCCGTGCTCGCCCCACCACGCCAGATGCTCGGCGAGGAGAAGTATCCCCGAGGGATCACGTTTGACGCGGTCGCTTCCGATGGTCGGCACCTTGGAGACGACGCCGTCTACACGAAATGACCGATCGGCGCTGTTGGTCTCGGCAGCAAATGCCCAGGCGGTTCCGGCCGCATACGAAGCCCCGCTTGCGATGACGCACTCCGGTGTCCACGGCTGATCCTGCAGCCACTCGGCAAGGGCGGCGCTGTCCTCGCGCTCGTGGACGTACGGTACCCAAGATCCGGTGGAATCGTGCCGTCCACGTACGTCCTGACAGATGAAGGCAATTCCTCGTGATCGCCATTCGAGCCCCTCCGCCAGATGCCATCCACGCCCGTACGGGGTGCGGATCACGATCAGTCCCCGCGGTGAAGAATCCGGTGGGAGAAGCACATCCGTAGCCAACGAAGAACCGTCTGCCGCCGGGATCTTCACTCCGAGTGAGATCACCGGAGCGTCGGCGAAGGCTCGAGAACGCCGCCCGGCAGAGGTAGCACGGGATGGCGAGTCATCATGAGGGTTCGCGGATTCATCCGGATCTGGTGGTGAAGGTGTGATGGCGGTGCGCCATGTACACCAGCCACGACGTCCGAACATGCAAGCGCACTGGCCATTGCGGCTGCGGTGGGTTCAAGTTCGAGCGGGCGAGGTTCGCTGCCGGCGAGGTGATTCCACAGTGCCCGCAGATGATCCGGGACGCGCGACGCGGCAAGCCGTCGACCGCAGACGTCCCGGTAGCTTGCGCTGCCGATACCGCCGAAGAAGGGTCCGATGCAGATCTCACCCAGCTCCGCGTGGACGCGTTGCCACGGTGTTTGGTTTCGGCGGCACCAGGTATCGAGTTCCGACCACTCGTCGTGAGGAGGAGCACCGGCAACCGACAGTACGAGGTCCGACGACGCAACGTCGTCTTCGATTGGCGCAGTGGTGGATACGACCTCGAGATGCGGAAGAGCCTTGGAGAGCAGGGCGATGCAAGCATCGGCAACGGGTCCGATCCCGTCCATCAGCACACGCTGTGGACCCGGAATCTCCGGCGCTTGACCCGGAACAACCAGCACGCCGCGAGAGACGAGGGCGTCGGCGATCTCGATAGCTCCCGGGCCGAGCACCGAACCAGAGCGCCTGAGAAAGTTGTCGAGTTCCGCGAGGTCTTCGGCCGGCGCGCCGATCGTGACCGCGTTCTCGTCCGGTGTCAGGTAATGCCAAACACCGTCCGGGGTCGGATACAGCTGGTGTCCGTCGGCGAGGGCGTACACGGATCTCCTTGTCGGTGCCCGCACCCGACGAGTCGGATGCGGGCGGGGTCATCGGCCGATCAGACTGTCGAAACAGTCTGGATCAGGGGAGGTTTCAGCTCTGGAAGCTGAACGGGTTGTCGACGAGGGCGTTGGTGCCCACACCCTGCAGGGCGTGTGCGGACGTTGCCTCGGCAACCGGCTCGAAGGTAAACGGGTTGTCGACGAGAGCGTTGGTGCCGACGCCCTGGAGTGCATTGGCCGGAGCCGAGTTGGAGACGCTGTCGAACGAAATGTTGCTCATTGTCATCCCTTCCGTAATGGAAACCATTTCCATTACGATGCCACCGTACGAAAGATCGCCACGGAGAGCAACAGGTACAAGAGAGTGCATACATGAGCGAGACCCCGACGACGGGATCCGTCGAAGCGCAACCACATGTCTTTCGGGACAGATCGTTTCGATTGTTCTTCACGGCTCGTACGATTGCCGTAGCCGGTGCGGCGGTCACCGGAGTGGCCATGCCGATCCTGGTGTTCGACATCAGCCGGTCTCCGTTTCTCACCTCGCTCGCGGCTGCGGGGACGGTTCTGCCGTATCTCGTGTTCGGCTTGTTCGCCGGCGCCGTGGCAGACCGAGTCAACCGGCGGACGGTCATCCTGTGTGCGCAGGCCGTAGCTGCACTTGCTTTGGCGAGTATTCCGGCGGCGCAGGCACTCGGCGTATTGACGGCGTGGCATGCCGTCGGCGTATCGATGTGCATCGGAACGTGTTTCGTGTGGTTCGACGCCGCTGCTTTCGGAGCGCTGCCTGCTCTGGTCGGTCGGCAGAGGATACCGGCGGCCAACAGCGCGCTGTGGACGTCCAGCACGCTGATCGATGTTGTCTTTCCGGCGATAGCCGGCGTGCTTGTGGCCTCGATCGGCCCGGCCTACGCATTGGGTGCTGATGCACTGGCTTACGTACTGGCCGGGCTGGCCATGGCCTCGATCGGAGCCTCGTTTTCGATTACTCCTGCGGCGCCGAAGAAGTCGGGAACCGGAATTGCGCGTGACATACGCGAGGGCCTCAGCTTCCTCTGGCGGTCGCCGCTTCTGCGAGCCTTGACCGGCGTCGGCTTCGTCAATTCCCTGACGCAGGGTGCGGTTACGGCGCTCCTGGTGGTGTACGCATCCGAGAGGCTTGGGATTTCGACGTCGAGTCCGATGATCGGCGCCGTGTGGACGGCCGTCTCCGTGGGTGGAGTGGTCGGGGCGCTCGTGCTTCCACGCCTACCGGCGCAGTGGCCGGTCGGGGCGATCACTGTCGGGGCGCTGACCATCGCCCCGGTGGTGCTGTTCGTCGTTGCGACAACCGGCAACACCGGCGCCGCGATCACGGCGCTCGTCGTCTACTCCGGCTGTGCGACCGTCACCATCCTCAATGGCATCGGTGCACGTCAGCGCCTGACTCCGGATCGTCTGCAGGGGCGCGTGAACACCACGGCGAGGATGGTCGCCTGGGGTGGTTCGCCGGTCGGCGCCTTGATTGCCGGGGCAATCGCAGGACGCTGGGACATCGGCACCGCCTACCTCGTTGCGTGCATCTTTGCGCTGGTCGGGGCGCTCTTCGCGTGGGCGAGCGCGCTGCGGACCGACCCTTATCCGCACAAATGAGCATGTGACTATTAATGAAAACGACTGTCGTTATGGTTAGATCCACCTGTTCATGACTGCGAACCCCACCGACTCAGGAGTGCGATGACGCTGACCAGCGAGGCAGCACCACGAGTGCCGTCGCGTCCACATCCCGTCGGCGAGCGCGGGTACGTCCCGTTTCTGTTGGCCACGGCGGTTGTGCTTGTCGCGGTCTCCACCGTCGCGGTGTGGTCGGGTGCCGCGTCGGTGTCCTTTGCCGACGTGTTCGCGGTGTTGTACGCACACGTCGGCGGTCCGCCGGTCGACCCGTTGCTCGATCGGATCGTGTGGGGATTGCGGGTACCGCGCATTCTGATTGCGGCATTGGCGGGCGCCGGGCTGTCGCTGGCCGGCGCCGTGCTGCAAGCGTTGGTGCGCAACCCGATTGCCGATCCGTACATTCTGGGCGTGGGTTCCGGAGCATCCTTCGGTGCAGTACTGATCATGACGACCGGCATCGGCACCGGCCTGTCGATCGGTGTTCCGGTGGCAGCCTTCCTGGGGGCCATGGTTTCCCTGATCGCGGTTCTCGTACTGGGTCGGCGAGAGGGAATGCTCGTCCCGCTGCGCATGGTCCTGGCCGGAGTTGCCATCGGCTATCTGCTCTCGGCTGCAACAAGTTTTGTGCAGTTGCGCGCCGATCCGAGTCAGCTTTCGGGAGTGCTCTTCTGGTTGCTGGGCTCGGTGAGCGGGGCCAGTTGGTCGGATCTAGGTGTGCCCGCCGCGGTGATCACCGTCTGCGCGGCAATTCTGTTGACACAATCGCGCCAACTCAACGCGTTG
The DNA here is from genome assembly GCF_001647205.1 of Rhodococcus sp. EPR-134. Lineage (NCBI taxonomy): Bacteria > Bacillati > Actinomycetota > Actinomycetes > Mycobacteriales > Nocardiaceae > Rhodococcus > Rhodococcus sp. EPR-134. The sequence continues at coordinate 2,476 of NZ_LVCT01000568.1, read as the reverse complement.
GCCATGGGAGACGAGAGCGCGCAATCGGTCGGCGTGGACGTGCGCCGTACCAGGTTGCTACTACTGGTGATCGCGTCGTTGCTGACCGCGGTTGTCGTATCCGTCGCCGGGGGAATCGGTTTCGTGGGGCTGCTCGTGCCGCACGCCGTACGACTTCTGGTCGGTTCCGATCACGGCAAGCTGCTCCCCGCGACCGCGTTGGTTGGTGCCACCTTCCTGGTGATCGTCGATCTTGCGGCTCGGATGTTGGATGCGCCCAACGAATTACCACTCGGGATCATCACCGCCGGATTGGGTGCACCGTTCTTCCTCTGGTTGCTTCGACGGGACGGCGGTGCGCAGTCATGAGATTGTCGGCCAGCGGAATTCACGTCGTTCGGGGCGGACGCCTCGTGGTTTCGGGTGTAGACCTCGAAGCGCCCGAGGGAAGCGTGGTCGGACTCGTCGGACCGAACGGCAGTGGAAAGTCCTCCCTCCTGCGCGCGTTGTATCGCTCGATGAAGCCTCGAAGCGGAATCGTGAAGGTGGACGAGGTGAATGTTTGGGACGATCTCTCGCCTCGATCGGCGGCACGCATCATCGGTGTTGTGGGGCAGGAGCATTCATCCGATTTCTCGTTCAGTGTCCGCGAGGTGGTTGCAACGGGTCGGACGCCGCATCACAGCGCGTTCTCTCGACTCGGTGAGATCGACCGAGACATCGTCAGCGCAGCACTGGTGCGAACCGGCATGCAGGGCTTTGGATCACGTCTCTTCGCCGAACTGTCCGGCGGAGAAAAGCAGCGTGTGATGTTGGCCCGGGCGATCGCTCAACAACCGTCGCTGCTGGTCCTGGACGAGCCCACCAACCACCTCGACATCCGTGCTCAACTCGAATTGATGGAATTGGTCGCCGAACTCGGTACCACGACGATTGTCGCGATCCATGAACTCGCCTTGGCCGCAGCGTATTGCGACTACGTCTGTCTGCTCTCCGGCGGGGTAGTTGTCGCGACAGGACCAACGGCCGAGGTCCTCACCGAGGACCTGCTGTCCGAAGTATTCGGGGTTCAGGTGCATCTCGGCACTCATCCGTTGACCGGGCGCCCCCTGCTTTCGTTCGCCCCTCCGCTCCTACACACGAAAGAAGCAGTGTCTTGAAATCCTCGATACGTACTGCCGCGCTGTTGTGCTCGGCCGTTACCGCCACCGCAGTACTGACCGCATGCGGAAACTCCACGGCGGATTCGGCGGCGTCGTCGTCCGAGAAGATCACCGTCACCAATTGTGATCGCGAGGTCACGGTGCCCAAGACGGTGGAGCGGATTGTCTCGCTGTATCCGTCGATGACGGAACTTCTCATTCAGCTCGGCGCCGCCGACCGCATTGTCGGACAATCGAATACCGACCTCTCTCCTCCCAGCCCCGAACTCGCTGATCAGTTCGCGGCCGTGCCGGTACTGAGCACCGGAGTTCCCGCGAAAGAAGCATTGCTCGACGCCCGTCCGGATCTGATCGTCTCCGACGGGGAATACTGGTTCGACGGTGACCGATTGCAGACCATGGACGAATTGCGTGACCTCGGCATCCCGATCTTCGTGAACAGCGGCTACTGCCACAAGGCCGTCACCGAGGGGCGGATCGACGACGTCTGGTCCGACCTCGACGGTCTCGGCGCCTTGACCGGAACTAGTGACGCGGCAGCAACCCTCCTGGCCGACGGCAAGAAGTCCCTCGCAGCAACCGAGGCATCTGTCGCCGGGCAGGAGCCGGTTCCCACTGTGATGGTTCAGGTTTCGGAGGGACAGTCCTATGCTCTGGCCAGGGGCCTCTACAGCAGTGTGCTCGAGGCCGCCGGGGGAAGCAATCTTTTCGAGAACGACCTTCCCGACGGAAAGTACTTCGGCCAGGTAGCCACGGAATCGGTGCTCGCGAAGTCGCCGAAGGCTGTCCTCGTCGTCTACTCCACCGAGTCGGCTCGGGAATCCACCCTGGATGCTGCGCGGACGGCATTTGCCGGAACCCCCGCCGCGGCGTCGAATGCGATCTTTGCCGTTCCGGAGGCGTGGTTCGCCGGCGAGTTGGTCTCGATCGACGGGGCCGGCGAGGTGTCTCGCCTGCTGCACCCGGGTTCGTGACCGCACTCGAGCGAATCGAGGCCGTCGTATCGCTGCATGCAGTGTTGGACCGGACGGTGAGTCCGTCGGAGCTACCGTTCGACGAGCACGCACTGCCGCCGGTGACGTGTGAATCCGTGGAACTGCCGGCCGCGACGCCACTGCCGGCCTGCGGGTTCGCGGACGTCTTGCAGGCACGACGGAGCCGCTACGACCCCGCACAGACGGTACTCCGAGCAGGCGAGCTGTCAAACGTGTTGCACCACAGCCTTGTCAGCAGCCCGACGGCGGGCGGGATGCGCGAACTGACGCTGTCGTTTGTTCTCAGCCGACCCGGAGACGAGCTCGGAGCCGGGGTATACCGATATGCCCGAGGCCGTG
>NZ_LVCT01000567.1:0-3176 GCF_001647205.1 Rhodococcus sp. EPR-134 | reverse complement strand
GGTCGCCGACGTCGAAGCGCCACTTGAGAAGTACGCGATGCGGCACTACCGCACGATGCACGTGGATGCCGGTGTGCTGGTTCAGAATCTGTACCTCGTGACCGAGGCGATGGGACTTGCGGGCTGCGCCATCGCAGGATTCACGGATGCGCGAGTGGCATCTCTGTTGAATCTCGCGACGACGCAGCTTCCCGTCATGGCTTTTGCACTCGGGAGGCGCAGCTAGGTCAGGCGAGAATACGTGCCTTCTGGGTCTCGAACTCGGCCTCGGTCAATACTCCCGCATTCTTGAGTTCGCCCAGCTTGGTGAGCTGTTCGAGCTTCAAGTCCATCGATGCTGCCGGAGCTGCCTGCGGTGGCAGGGGTGGTAGATCGGGAATCGGCGGCACCGGCTGGGCCTGCGCTGCGCGAGCCTGATCTTCGGCGGCCCAACGGGTCCGCTGACGGCGCTGAACATTGCCGTGAATGGAGCTTGCGACGGCTACCCGGCCGGCTCGCCTCAAGAAACTCATGCGTCCTTCTCCGTATTGCCTGGTGCGGTGTTGTCGAGTGCGGTGGCAAGTTCGTCCAAGCTCAGGTGACCTTCGGTGACAATCTTTGCCCCGCTGCGTGTCCACGCGTCGATCACCGGCAGTATGGCCAGTTCCTCGTAAACGAGCACGGCGGCAACACTACCGGTGGCCAACTCGTCACCAACGGCAGCGAGGTCGCCGGCGTCGAGCAGTCCGGAGGCTGCGCCGTCGAACTGCGCCAGATCGAAATCTGCGAGTTCGAAGGTCGATGCCGGTACGACGGCCACTGATCCATCGGCGGCTTTGGTGACGAACTCGAGGTCGAGGATGCGGATCACGCCGGAGTCGACGAGAGTGAGCAGCTGCTCGAATCCTGCGGAGGTCGGTGCACCGCCGGGAAACTCGACGGCAACGTATTCGATCGGACCGAATTGGTCTTGGTTGGACATCGGTTACTTCTTGCCCTTCGTGGGTTGCGGTTCTTCCAGAGCAGGTACTTCGTCGGGCATGCGGCCGGCCGGAATGATGGCGAGCAGGGAGAGTCCGGCGAGGACGAGTAGCGAGGTTCGCAGGGCGCGCAAGCGCGCTTCGGTGTTGATCCGGATGGCTTCGTCGATCTGTGCTTGTGTCGCCGAGGTGTTTTCGAGCGTCACGACGAGTTGATCGTTGGGGACGAAGTTGACCTGGTCGAGATTGATCCCGGACTCGACCTTGAGTGATGCCGGGATGGTGGGGTTGTCGATCAGCTGCGAGCTGACGAGGGAACCAAGGATTCCGACGGCGAAGACGCTGGCCACCGCGATGCCGACGCTGCCGGACATGTTGTGTACCAGTCCCCGCCAGGCACCGACGTCGCCGGCCAGTTCCTTGGGAGCTGCGGTGAGGAGGGTGTTGAACACCAGCGCAACGATGGCGCCCTGCCCGAGGCCGAGGGTGATCAGTCCGATGACGACAAAGATCTGATGCCAGTCGCCACGAATGGTGAAGGCCAACAAGATGAGTCCAGCGGCAACGACGACGAACCCGGCTCGTGCGATCAGACGCGGGGAGTACGTCTTGTACAGACGCGCGACGACGGTGCTCGCGATGAAGATCGAAAGTGTGTACGGGATGATCGAGAACGACGTCTGCAAGCTGCTGCGGCCCTGGATGATCTGCATGTACAGCGGAATGAGGAAGTTGGCCGCGGTTCCCACGAACATCATCGTCGCCATGCAAATCGTGGTGGCGCGCTCGGCGCCGGTCTTGAGGACGTCGAGGTTGAAGAGCTGAGGCTTGTTCTGCGCCTTGCGGCTTCGCGTCCACTGGAAGAATCCCTGCGCGCAGATGGTGCCGAGGACGATCAGGATGGCCGCGGGTGAAACACCGATGACCGAGAACGGCGCAGCGTCGGTGGCCAGGATGACGCCCCACGAGTTCAGGCCGCTGAAACCGAAGCTGAGCAGGATGACGGCAACGGCAGCAATGGCGGCGCCGGCCCAGTCGATGGTGATGTCCTTCTGCGGGGGAACAGGTTTGACCCGGAAGCTCAGGATCAGGTTGACCACCGCGAGAGCCACGACGAGGGCGAACGAGTATCGCCACCCGATCGTCGTCGCGAAGGAACCGGCGATGAGCAGCGCCAGCACACCGGCCGCCGGGATTGCTGCTGCCAGGTAACCGATGGCCTTTGCCTGCTGATCGCCACTGAAGTTCGTGGCGATGAAGACCGTCAACGCAGGAGCGATGAGGGCGATCACGGCGCCGGATGCAGCTTGGGCCACGAACAGCATTGCCGGGCTCTGACTCAGGGCGACCGCGGCCATTGCGAGGCCGTGAATCGCGACGGCAATCTGGAAGACCAGACGCGTTCCGTAACGGGCGCCGATCTTGGCCCCCAACAGAATGAAGGCAGCCATGGCGAAGGTGCCCGCGGTGATCGCGGTGCCGACACTTGTTGCGGGCGTGTCGAGATCGGTGGTGATGCCGGCCATCGAGACGGTCAGGGCGTTGACGGCGAACGACGCCTGAATCTGGGTGAGGACCACCACGATGAGTGGTAGCCAGGAGGCGGTGCTCACGGCGGCCGTTGTGGCGGCCGCGCCAGGCTTTACGGACATGATGGGTCACGCCTTCCTCGACACTGCGTGTACTCGCGACGTGCCCGGATCAGCCACGCACGGCTACATTAGCCGGAATTGTGCTGAATGGTCGCCTGCAAGTGGTTGGTTTCTTCGCGGTAGACCACCATCTCCCGGTGCAAGGCGCGACGGAAGCGCGGTTGCTCGGCCAGGAGTACGGCCAGCACGGTCAGCAACAGCCACGTCGCGGCCGCGCTCGCGAGGAGCAGCAGGACCGGAATCCACGGACCGCCCATCTGCTCGCGCAGCGTCGTCTTTGCCCAGACGCGCCAGTAGAGCATCAGATTGACGATCAGTCCGACACCGTACGAGATGACGAAGGACAGCAGGAACTGCTTCCACGTGCCGTCGTGGCGCCGCGCCGTCATCGGTTCTGCCCGCAGCGGCAAGCTCACCGACATCACGTTCGCGACCCCCAACCAGAGCAGGATCATGGTCAGCACCTGGCCGCACGCCTTCACCAGGTCAGCACTGCTTCCGGAGCGCCACGCGAGGACGGCGCTGAGCAGGAACCCGGCGCTGCCGACGAGGAGCAGCATCACCG
>NZ_LVCT01000566.1:0-8591 GCF_001647205.1 Rhodococcus sp. EPR-134 | reverse complement strand
ACGACGCTTCCGACCACACCCGAGAGTGCATACAGCGCAAGGTAAGGCAGTCGATCTTCCTTGGCGTCCCACTGGAAGAGGCGAATGAATGCCAGGTACGCCAAGCCCATTCCGAGGCTCAGCCCCAGCCGAAAAGCGATCGACCGAGGCTTACCACTCACCACGTGCCGTGCTTCCTCACGGATCCGTGAGCCGAGATCCTGCACGTGCCGGACGACGGGGTTGCCCGAGTTCAGCGGGACGTAACCACGGATCGCGGCGGCGACGGTATCGGTGTCACCGGCATCGAGCGCGGCGACGCGTGCTTCGAGAACCGCAAGGTGGGCGGCGCGCAAGGCTATCCGTGCGGTGGTCACCGCGGCGACGGCGTCGGCCTCGGCCTGCGCGGCGGTGCCGATGCCGGCGTCAGCGGGCAGTGGCGGCTGCAACGTCGTGATCAGTTCGAGTTGGCGCGCCATGTGCGGCGACGGTGACAACCCGCTGTACGACGGTCGGCTCAGCGCTGATCGTTCGTCGTCGAGCGAATCACGGACGGCCGCGGCAGCCTTGCGGACGGCTGCCGGGTTGTGCCAGCGCACCGACCGGGCGTCACGCTCGGCGGCGACGGCCCGGGAGGCAACCTCGGTCAGATCCTCGACCGCTGTCAATGTCTGCTCCACTCGGTTTAGGTTGGTTTCATGACCACCAACTCGGAAAAGGAAGATCTCCAGCGGTACCTGCAGGCAGCACGTGATGCGCTCGTCTGGAAGCTCGACGGGCTGTCGGAGTATGACATTCGGCGCCCGATGACCCGGACAGGGACCAACTTGTTGGGTCTGGTCAAACACATGATCGGCGTCGAGCTCGGGTATTTCGGTCCGACGTTCGGCCGTCGGGTTCCCGATCTCCCCGCGTGGTTGCGTTCGGAGGAACTCAACGTCGACATGTGGGCCCGCGCCGACGAGTCCACTGCCGACATCGTCGAAACCTATCGCCGCACCTGGGCTTTCGCCGACGCCACGATCGAGGAGCACGATCTGGACGCCCCCGGCTTCGTGAAGCACTGGCCGGAGGATCGTCGCGACGTCACACTGCACCGGATACTCGTTCACGTTGTCACCGAGAGCCATCGGCACGCCGGCCACGCGGACATCGTGCGGGAGCTGATCGACGGCGCCGCTGGGATGAAGGCGGGCGACAACAATCTGGCTCCCGGCGATGAGGCGTGGTGGGCCGAGTACACCGACCGTCTGGAGACGGCGGCACGCGAGGCCCACCACGCTTGAACTACTCGAATACCGCTGCCGCGCCGATCACCACGACAACGATCACGAAGTTGATCAGTAGCAGTGGCCAGACGAAGCGCAGGAACTTGTCGTAGCCGACCTTCGCCATGGCCAACCCGCCGACAACGACGACGTTGGTCGGGGCAACCATCAGCATCAGGCCGTGGCCCATCTGGAAGGCGGTGATGACGAGTGCTCGGCTGACTCCGGCAAAGTCGCCCAGCGGCGCGAGCAGCGGCATCGCCAGGGTGGCGTGACCGGAACTGGACGGGATCAGGAACGCCAGCGGGATGTTGACGAGCATCACCAGGATCGCGAAGACCCCCGCCGAAGCGCCGCTGACCAATTGCTCCATCGCGTTGAGGATGGTGTCGAGGGTTTCGGTGTTGGTCATGATCACCGAGACGCCGCGAGCGAGCAGGATGACGATCGCCGGTCCGACCATGTCGCCGGCTCCACGCGTGATCAGGGAGACGATCTTCTTCTCACCCATCTTCGCGACTATGCCGACGAGAACGGCGGCGAGGATGAACAGCATCGCCAATTGCGGGAACCACCAGTTCAACTCGAACCAGTAGGGCTCGGTTGCCGTGACGTGGTACGCGTCGTACTCGGCCGGACCGGTGGTGGCGCCGAAGATGCTCGACCACGGGATGACGGAGAAGATCATCAGTCCGAAGGTGAGTCCGGTGATGAGCAGTACCAGCTTCTGAGTTCCGGTGAGCTTGCCGTCGATGTCCACCGGCTCGGCCGGCTCTTCGTCTTCGTCGTCCGCGATGTCGAAACCGACAAGCGACTTGGACGGATCCTTCTTCACCTTTGCGGCGTAGCGGAGAACGAATACCACTGCCACAGCGGTCAATACGATCCACAGGATCACGCGCAGCACGATGCCGTCACCGATGGAGACGCCTGCCTCACCGGAGGCGACGCCGATCGAGAACGGATTGACGGTCGACGCCATGTTTCCGACCAGAGCGCCGAGGATGATCATGGTGGCCGCGACCATGCGGTCGTAGCCCAGTGCCGTCATCAGCGGGATGAGCAGGGCGTAGAAGCCGAACGTCTCGACCGAGAAGCCCATCGTCGAACCGAGCAGCGAGAACAGCACCATGATGACGGTGATGAGCAACCAGCCCTTGTCACTGAGCTTGGTAGCGAGTTGGGAGACAGCGGTTTCGAGACTGCGGGTGGCAAAGCTGACCGAGATGAACGCACCGAGCGCCATGATGAAGAGGACTACGCCGACGGAACCGAAGAGCCGTCCGATGTTGTCGGTGTCGACGAACCCGGTGATCGAATCCTGGACGCCGTAGAGGCCGTTGACGGGGGAGAGGATCAGTTGCTGGATTCGTTCCCAGAACGACAGCGGAGACGTGACGGTTTCGAAGCTGCCGGGAACGGGTGAGCCGTCCACGTCGACGCCGAAGCGTCCGGCCGGAATGAACAGTGCCGCAATCCATACCAGGACGGTGACGATCGCGAGCATCGTGACCGCGCCGGGGAACTCGAACTTCTTCTTGGCCGGAGTAGGTGCGGACCCCGTGTCGGTTTCGGTGCTCATTTCTTCCCCTCGAAGGTGTCGGCGTACTCCTGGAAGAACAGTGCTTTGGCGACGACGGCCTTCTCGAGCTCGTCGAGCAGGACGCGTTCGTTGGGGCCGTGGATGTTCGCGTAACCGTCGGTGGCGCCGAACAACAGCTTCTCGGCGGTGGGCACTGCTGTATCCAAGGCCATCACGAGGGGGATCGAGCCGCCGCCTGCCATCAGCCCGGCCGGCTCACCCCACGACTGCGATAATGCAGACAATGCCGCGTCGAAGGCCGGTCCACCTTCGGCTGCCGCAAACCCGTCGCCGGTTTCTCCCGCGGTGACAGTCAGTTGTAAACCGAAGGGGCGCAGGGCTTCCAGGTGCCGGACCAGAGCAGCCTGCGCCTCGATGGCAGGTTGGCGCGGGTGTACGCGCAGATTGATCACGGCGCGGGCAGTGCTTGCGACGGCGTTGACCGCACCGTCCACAGGGGGAGCGTCGATGCCCGTCACGGTGATGGCCGGGCCCGACCAGATGCGTTCGCCGATGCCGCCGGTTCCGAGCAGCGGAAGCCCGTCTTGGATCTCGGCGAGGGTGCGGAACTCGTCCTCGGTGTATGAACTGCCGGTCCACGGTTCGCGCAGGAGGCCGTCGATCGCCACGTCACCGTTGTCGTCGTGCAGCGACGCCAGTGCGCGGATGAGCGCGAGGCGGGCGTCCGGTGCGGCGCCGCCGTAGAGGCCGTTGTGCTTGTCGGCTCCGAGAGTGGTGAGTTCGACGATCACCTGGGCCGATCCGCGCAGTGCGACGGTCAGGGTCGGTGATCCGGGTCGAACGCTCCCGACGTCGGCGATGACCATTGCGTCGGCCGCAAACAATTCGGGGGCTTCCGGCGGATAGTTGTCGAAGGGGCTGCCGAATTCTTCCTGGCCTTCGATGACGAGCTTGACCGTCACCGGCGGCTTTCCGTCGAAGACGCGAAGCGCGCCGATCATGCCGATGACGTTTGCCTTCGAATCTGCCGTACCGCGGCCGTAAATCGCGCCGTCACGCTTGCTCGGTTCGAAAGGCGGTGAATCCCAGAGTTCGACGTCGTCGGCGGGAACGACGTCGTAATGCGAATACATCAATACGGTCGGGGCTCCCTCTGGACCGGGAACTGTTGCAATGATGACGGGCGCAGTTTTACCTGTTATTTCGAGTTTCTCTATCTTCGTGACCCCGGACTTCTCCAGTAGAGAAACAATCAGGTCGTGAGCCTCGAACAGGGGCTCGCTGGGGAAACCTTCTGTTGCTATCGACGGAATACGAACAAGTTCGACGAGTTCCGACTCCAGTGCCGGCATCAAAGCTGCAACTGTTTCCTTGATTGTGGAATAGGAGGGCGCGGCGGATTCTTCCGGCACGGAATTGACTCCTTCTGGGAAAGGCGAAAAACATTAGAGGCAGAGTCTTACACCCGATATGCGGGGTGTGAAAGGGTGACCCGAACAAAAAGCCGAAGTGGGGTGTCGGGCCCGCGATTCTTGACATTGACGTCAACGTCAACACACACTGTGACGGTGACCACCAGCGAAACGCAGGAGCGAGCGCGGACAGCCCGCAAACTCGGCGACGGTCCACGCCGTGCCGGACTGCTCGACACCGCTGCCCTCTGCTTCGGCGAACTCGGATACGACGCCGTGACGGTCGAGACGATCACGACCAGGGCTGATGTGTCCCGGGCGACCTTCTACGCGTACTTCTCGTCGAAGGACGAGGTCTTCCGCGCCGTCGCCGAAATGATGTGCCGACGCTTCCTCGACGCTCAGCACATGGAGGGCCCGGCGGCCGAGGATCTACGCGAAGTTCTCCGAACGACCACGTCGGCGTTCATCACGGCCGTGTACACCTACGGTGACCTGCTCGCGGTGATCGAGCATCGGGCGCGGGTGGATTCCGAGGTCGAGCGCAGTTGGTCGGCGGTTCGCGAAAAGCTCGTGAGCCGCTACGTCCGCTTTGTCGAACGGATTCGACAGGTTCACGACGTAGATCCCTGTGTTTCGCCCCCGGTGCTCGTTCAGATGATCTCGGACGCACAGATGGCCGGTGGAGCACGACTGAGTAAGGCGAGTGTCGAAGAGCAGAACCAGTTCATTGCAGATATGACGACGATGTCCGAGCGGTTGATCGGGTTCGAAGAGTCGAAATAGATTTCTTTTACGAATGGAGTGATCGGTGGCAGAACAAGACGTGCTCGAAGCGGCTCTGGCGGAGATCTCTGCGCTGCAACAAGCGCATTGGCCCGCCGGCATTCCCCGCGCCGTCGAGTATCCGCTCGAAGGTGGGGGACTTGTCGATTACTTGCGGCATTGGGCGATCGAGCGGCCGGATACTCCTGCCATCGTCTTCTACGGCCGGGTCATCACGTATTCCGAATACGACGAGCTTTCGGATCGTTTTGCCGGATGGCTGCTGTCACTCGGAGTCGAACGCGGCGATCGCGTCGGCGTTCACCTGGTCAATTGCCCTCAGTTCCATATCGCGATGCTCGGCATTCTCAAGGTCGGTGCGGTTCACGTGCCGATCAATCCACTCTTCCGTGAACATGAATTGATTCACGAACTCAACGATGCCGGCGTCAAGGTCCTACTGACGCAGAACACCTTCTCGAAGTTGGTGAAGAAGGTTCGCTCACAGACTCCACTCGAACACGTCGCGAAGACTGCAGTGTCGGACATGCTGACGGCGATCCCGACCGTCGAACTGCCCTTCGAGGTCGACGATCCGCGCCTGAGCGACTGGCAGTCGATCATCACCAGTGAGCGGGCGACTCCTGTCGCCACCGAACTCGATTCCCTCGCCGCCCTGAACTACACGGGCGGAACGACGGGAATGCCCAAGGGCTGTGAGCACACTCAGCGCCACATGGTTTACACCGCGGCCACCGCGACGCTTGCGGGCGGTGACCAGGTGGGTGCCAATCCGCCGGTGTCCCTGGTGTTTCTGCCGATCTTCTGGATCGCAGGTGAGGACTTCGGCATCCTGGTTCCGCTCGTCAACGGCGGAACCGTGGTCCTGCTGAATCGTTGGGATGCGGAGACCACGCTCGACGCTGTCGAGGCTTACGGCGTGACCTCGCTGGTCGGAACTGTCGACAATTACGTCGAACTGATGGACACGCCAGGATTCGCGGAGCGAAATCTCTCGACACTCCAGAACGTCATGGCAGTTTCGTTCGTTCTCAAACTCGATCCGGCCACGCGCCAGCGGTGGCGCGAGGCTACAGGCGGCGTTCTGCGCGAAGCGAGCTACGGCATGACCGAAACCCACACCGCGGACACGATCACCCTCGGCTTCCAGGACGGCGACTACGACCTGAAAAGCGAGCCGGTGTTCTGCGGAATTCCGGTGCCCGGCACCGACGTTCTGATCGTCGATCACGACGGCAGGCCGGTGCCCGTCGGCGAGCACGGGCAGATCATCGTGCGCAGCCCATCCATCCTTTCCGCGTACTACCGCAACGAGGCGGCCACCGCCGACGCCATCCGTGACGGCTGGCTGCAGACCGGTGACGTCGGAAAGTTCAGTGAGCGTGGCGGTTTGCACTATTTGGCGCGGAACAAGGAAATGATCAAGACCAACGGCATGAGTGTCTTTCCCTCCGAGGTGGAAGCGCTGCTCATGCTGCACCCGGCGATCGAAAAGGCTGCGGTGGTGCCGAAACCGGACCCGGACAAGGGGCAGGTGGCTTTTGCGTTTGTCCAACTGGTCGAGGGTTCCGACACTGCGGCCGACGAGATCGTCTCGTGGGCGAAGGAGAACATGGCCACGTACAAGGTGCCCGAAGTGGAAGTGCTCGAGGCGCTTCCGATGACAGCGACAGGAAAGGTGCGCAAGGGCGATCTGTTCGAGCGCACTCAGGGGGACAAGTGAGACTGCTGATTGCGAACCGCGGCGAAATTGCGCTGCGGATCATTCGAACTGCCCGTGAACTCGGGATCGAGACGGTGTCGGTGTACGCCGAGGACGACGCGTCCAGTCCGCACGTCGCGGCGGCCACGGAGTCGGTGCCGCTCGGAGCGTCGGGCGCATCCGCGTACCTGGATCAGAGCGCACTGCTGAAGATCGCGGCCGAAACGGGCGCCACGCACGTGCACCCGGGCTACGGATTCCTCAGTGAGAATGCCGAATTCGCGCAGGCGTGCACAGAGGCGGGCATCGTCTTCGTCGGCCCGGACGCCCAGGTTCTCCGGACTTTCGGCGACAAGGCCAGTGCCCGCACCGCGGCGGTCGACTCAGGAGTGCCGGTCCTGCCGTCGACATCGGCGAACGCCGACCTCGACGAGGTGCGTGAATTCTTCGAGCGCAACTCCCGCGGCATCATGATCAAGGCGCTCAGCGGCGGCGGTGGCCGCGGCATGCGCGCGGTGCGTGACCCGAAAGCACTCGACGACGCGTACCGTGTGTGTGCGGCCGAAGCCCAGTCGGGATTCGGCAGTTCGGCACTGTTCGCCGAGGTACTCAGTGAGCACGCTCGGCACATCGAAGTGCAGATCGTGGCGGCACCGGGGCAAGGTGGAACCCACGCGCTCGCTCTGGGTGACCGCGATTGCAGCGTCCAACGTCGCCATCAGAAGTTGATCGAGGTTGCGCCCGCGCAGGGGCTGTCGGGGGCCCTGCGCGAGCGTCTTCACGCTGCGGCGGCGAGGCTGTGCGCCGAGGTCGGCTACCGCGGCATCGCGACGGTCGAGTTCCTCGTCGAGGAACGCGGCTTCGTCTTCCTCGAGGTCAATCCCCGAATTCAGGTGGAGCACACGGTGACCGAGGAGGTCACCGGAGTCGACCTCGTCGCCGTGCAGCTCGCGATCGCGGACGGAGTTCCGTTCGAGAACCTGGACCTGCCAACAGGGATCATCGCTGTCGAGAAGGGCTTGGAGACAGTCGGATCCGTGGCAAACGCTTCGGGAATCGCGATCCAGACCCGCGTCAACATGGAAACCATGACGCCGGACGGCAATGCGTTGCCCTCGTCGGGCACGCTCGACAACTTCACTCCTCCGGGCGGGCCCGGCGTGCGAGTGGACACCTTCGGTACGGTCGGACTCTCGCCGAGTGCGCGTTACGATTCGCTCTTGGCGAAGGTGATCACCCACACGCGTCGAGCGGATTTCCCTGCCGCGGTGCGCAAGTCGATTGCTGCTCTCAGTGAGTTCGCCATCGACGGTGTAGCGACCAACCTCGAATTTCTGCAGGCAATACTGTCGGACAAGGACTTCCGCGACGGCCTGGTCGACGTCGACTGGTTGGGTTCTCGATTGGCGGACCTCGTTCCCGAAGCGGACCCACAAACACCCTCCGCGAGTGTTGACATCGCGCCGGACGAGGACGTGGTCCGTGCACAGATGGCAGGAATCGTCGTCGAACTTGCCGCAGTCGGTGACGGCGTCCATGCGGGTGGCCAGGTTGCCGTCCTCGAAGCGATGAAAATGCAGCATGTTCTCTCGGCGCCCGGTGACCTCGAAGTCGTCCGGGTCCTGTCGTCACCGGGCAGGTCGGTGAGTGCGGGCGAACCGTTGCTCGTCGTCCGTAGCGCGAGCGCGGGATCGAAGCTCGCCGAGGTCGACGAGGTGGACCTCGACGACGTGCGTCCCGACCTCGCCGAAATCATCGCTCGCCACGAGGTGACCCTGGACGCGGCGCGGCCCGCGGCAGTGGCGAAACGCCACAAGCTGGGGCGGCGGACTGCTCGCGAGAACGTCTACGACCTGGTCGACGACGACAGCCTGGTCGAGTACGGCGCTCTCGCGCTGGCA
>NZ_LVCT01000565.1:0-819 GCF_001647205.1 Rhodococcus sp. EPR-134 | reverse complement strand
TCGCCGTCGTGTCCGGGCGCTGTTTCGCAGGCAACGCGGCCCTGGCCGGCGCGTGCGACGTCCTGATCGCGACACCGGACGCCAACATCGGGATGGGTGGTCCTGCCATGGTCGAGGGCGGCGGGCTCGGAAACTTTCGCCCCGAGGACATCGGCCCCATCGACGTCCAGCGCCGCAACGGCGTCGTACACCTGGTCGCTGACGACGACGCACATGCGGTGGCGCTGGCCAAGCAGTACCTCGGCTACTTCCAGGGTGCGAGCGGAGAGTGGACCGCTCCGGATCCGCGGCTCTCGCGGCATGTGGTGCCGGAGAATCGCCTGCGCTCGTACGACGTTCGTGGAGCGATCGACGCAATCGCGGACGTCGACAGCGTCCTGGAACTGCGTCGAGACTACGGACGCGGTGTAGTAACCGCACTCGTTCGTGTCGAAGGAGTTCCGTACGGTGTGCTGGCGAACAGCAGCGAGCATCTCGGCGGCGCGATCGACGCGGAAGCCTCGGACAAGGCTTCGGATTTCCTGGAACTGCTCGAAGCGCACCGCATCCCTCTGGTGACGCTGTGCGACACACCGGGATTCATGGTGGGCCCGGATTCGGAGGAGGAGGCGACGGTTCGAAGGTTCGGCAGGTTCTTCGTTGCCGGTGCTCGCCTCACCGTGCCGTTCGGAACGATCATCCTGCGCAAGGGTTACGGGTTGGGCGCCATGGCAATGGCCGGTGGTTCCTTCCACGCCCCCGAGTTCACGGTCGCGTGGCCGACGGGCGAGATCGGGCCGATGGGTCTGGAAGGTGCTGTGCGTCTCGGTTTCCGCAAGG
>NZ_LVCT01000564.1:0-9540 GCF_001647205.1 Rhodococcus sp. EPR-134 | reverse complement strand
GGCGACCACGTTCGAACTGGACGACGTCATCGACCCGGCCGATACCCGTGGATGGATCAGACAACTCGGCAGAAACAGTTGAGATCCTGCTGATTCGAGCTGTTGCCGCACGTGGGCGGGGCAACTAGCCTTGCCCACGTGTCGGCTGCGCGAGATAACGTCCTGATCATTCATTGGCACGACCTGGGGCGACACCTCGCGAGTTACGGTGTCGCCGGGGTCAACAGCCCCCATCTCGACCGACTGGCGGCAGAAGGCATCCGGTTCACCGACGCACACGCGACGGCGCCGCTGTGCTCGCCTTCGCGCGGATCGCTCTTCTCGGGCAGGTATCCGCACAACAACGGTCTGATCGGGTTGGCGCACCACGGCTGGGAGTACCACGCGGAGGTGCAGACGCTCCCGCAGATCCTCTCCGACAACGGTTGGTACACCTCGCTGTTCGGCATGCAGCACGAGACTGCGTATCCGAAGCGACTGGGCTATCACGAGTACGACGTCACCAACTCGTTCTGCGACTACGTGGTTCCGCGTGCCCAGAACTGGCTACGACGCTTCCCGCCCGAGCCGTTCCTGCTCACCACGGGATTCTTCGAAACGCATCGCCCGTACCCCGCCGATCGCTATACCCCGGCGGACACCGCAGCCCTGGAGGTCCCCGGATACCTTCCGGACGTGCCACAGGTGCGCGAGGATCTGGCCGAATTCCACGGCAGCGTAGAGGTGGCCGACGCCGCGGTGGGGGAACTGCTCGCGACCCTCGAGGAAGAGGGGCTCGACGAGAACACCTGGGTCTTCTTCCTCACTGATCACGGCGCGGCGTTCCCGCGTGCCAAGTCGACGCTCTACGCCCCGGGTACCGGTATTGCCTTGATCGCTCGGCCTCCCGCGCGGTATCGCAGTGGCGGAAAGGAATACGAGACACTGTTCAGCGGTGTGGACCTTGTTCCGACCATTCTCGATCTGCTCGGAATCGACGTCCCCACCGAGGTGGAAGGGCGCTCGCACGCCGATGCCCTCGTCGACCGCGGAACCGAACCGTCCGAACCCGTTCGTACCTCCTTGTTCACGGAGAAGACCTTTCACGACAGCTTCGATCCCATTCGTGCGGTGCGCACCAAGGACTACAGCTACATCGAGAACTACGCCGTCCGCCCCGCTCTGGATCTACCGCTCGACATCGAGGACAGTCTTTCCGGAAAAGCGCTCGGCACCGAGCATCTTGCGGTACGCGCACCCCGGGAGCTGTACGACCTCCGTGCCGACCCGGACGAGAAGATCAATCTGATCGATCGACCGGAAGTCTCGGCAATACAGGCGGAATTGTCCTCGCAGCTTCACACGTGGCGCGCCGAAACCGACGATCGTCTCCCGGACGAGGCATTGGGAAGCGCGATGGCGGTGCACCGCATGGCGGCGTACCTCGAGAAGATCGGTGTCCGACCCAACGTGCGGTCCGCCTACAGTGCGGACCGCGGTTACCTCGAGTCGGACACCGAAAACCCCTAGGGCCTTGCGGCTTCGCGCTCTTCCAACAATGCGATGACCCGCTCGACCAGCTCGTTGATGTCAGCGCCGGTTGTGTCGAATGCCAGGTCCGGCTCCTCCGGCGTCTCGTAAGGCGCGTCGATTCCGGTGAGCCCCTTCAGTTCACCCGCCCGCGCACGAGCGTACAGGCCCTTGGGATCTCGACGTTCGCATTCTTCGACGGGAGTGGTGACGGCAACTTCGAGGAAAGTGAGCCCGGCAGCTTCGTTGAGAGCGCGCGCAACTGCTCGATCCGAACGCAGCGGCGAAACCATCGACGCGATCGCCACGACGCCGGCGTCGGCGAACAGTCGAGTGAGATGCCCGACGCGTCGGATGTTCTCGGCTCGGTCTCCCGGCGAGAACCCGAGATCGTCGGAGATACCGTGGCGGACGTTGTCACCGTCCAGCAGATACGCGGTGCGTCCCGCGTCGACGAGCGCACGTTCGACAGCCACAGCGACGGTGGATTTTCCGGAGGCAGGCAGGCCGGTCAGCCAGATCGTCGCGCCCTTCTGGGTGGTAGACGCCCACCGCCGTTGACGTTCGAGTGAGGACGGATGCCACTTGATGTCGTTGCGGGTCTGCTCGCCGGGAACGACGACGCGTGGTTCGAGAATGGTGCCTGCGCCGACGGTGTCGTTGCTCTGCTCGTCGATCAGGATGAAGGCGCCAGAGTCCCGATTGTGGTCGTAGGTGTCTGCGACCACCACGGAACTGGTTCGGAGCGTGACCGTTCCGATATCGTTGAGTCCCAGTTCGACAGGGCTGTCCTGCTCGTCGAGCGTTTCAGGATCGAGACGGGTGTGCAGTTCTTGGACGGTCGCTCGCACGGTCCGGGACGTGTGTTTGAGCGCTATCCGATCGCCCGCGCGCAACGGTGTGTTGGACAACCAGCAGATCGTGGCTTCGAGTTCTCGGGCCAGAACCGGCAAATGAGCCTGCGCACCGCCGCTGACCAGAACGTCGCCACGTCCGACGTCGATGTCGTCGGCCAGTTCCACCGAAACCGACAGTGGTGCAACGGCAGTACTGCGGTTGTCGTCGAGAGTGTCCAGACTGATCACGGTGCTCTTCGATCCGGACGGCAGGACCACTACCTCGTCTCCGACGCTCAGTGTGCCTGCCGAAATCCGGCCGGTGTACCGGCGACGATTCTGCGGATCGGGGCGCGAAACCCATTGCACGGGAAGCCGAAGCTCCTCGATGTGCGTCGCGGGCGCATGGAGTTCGACGCCTTCGAGGTACTCGAGGAGCGTCGGCCCCTCGTACCACGCGGTGTTCTCGGACCGCGTCACGACATTGTCGCCGGCTTTCGCGGAGACCGGTATGGCGAGTACGTCCTCGCGTCCGACTTGCCGTGCCAAGGCCCGCAATTCTTCCTGCACCTGAGCGAATCTCGCTTCGTCGAAGTCCACCAGATCGATCTTGTTCACCACGGCTACAAGGTTCGGAACACCGAGCAGTGCGGCGATTCTGGCGTGCCGGCGCGTCTGACGCAACACGCCGGTCCTCGCGTCGACCAGCAGGACCGCTACGTGAGCGTTGGATGCTCCGGTGAACATGTTGCGCGTGTAGCGTTCGTGCCCCGGGGTGTCGGCGAGTACGTAACTTCTTGTCGGGGTGGAGAAGAATCGGTACGCGACGTCGATCGTGATGCCCTGTTCACGCTCGGCACGTAGTCCGTCGGAGAGTGCAGCCAGGTCGGCGACACCGTGCTCGTCGGTCACGGAATCGAGGTGATCGGTTGGCAGACTGTCGGTGTCATGCAACAGTCGGCCGATCAGCGTGCTCTTGCCGTCGTCGACGCTACCCGCCGTGGCCAGTCGCAGGAGTTGGCGAGTGATGGTGGTCGTCATCAGAAGTAGCCCTCACGCTTTCGGTCTTCCATCGCGGCGACCGACGTTCGGTCGTCTGCGCGAGTCTCGCCTCGTTCGGAAACCGTCGCGGCCGAGATTTCGGTGACGACGTCGTCGATGGTGGTGGCGTGAGATCGAACGGCGCCGGTGATGGTCAGATCGCCGACGGTTCGATATCGCACCCACTCGGTCGTTGCCGCGGCGTTCTCGGCGTCGGTGCTGAATTCGGAAGCAGCGAGGAGCATTCCGTCGCGCTCGAATACCCTCCGCTGGTGCGCGAAATAGATGGACGGCAGTTCCAGTTCCTCCTGGGCTATGTAGCGCCAGATGTCGAGCTCGGTCCAGTTGCTCAGCGGGAAGACACGAACGGACTCGCCGCGTCTGATCCGACCGTTGTAGAGCGACCACGGTTCGGCCCGTTGCGCTCGCGGGTCCCACTGGCCGAACTCGTCACGGAAGCTGAGGACTCTTTCCTTGGCGCGCGCACGTTCCTCGTCCCGGCGGGCGCCGCCGAACGCGGCGTCGAACCTTCCAGCTTCGAGAGCGTCGAGCAGGGTTCTGGTCTGCAGGCGGTTTCGCGATCCGCTGGTCTCGGTCGACTCCTGCACTCTGCCCTGGTCGATCGAATCCTGAACGGAAGCAACCAGAAGTGTGTGCCCGCCCTCCTTGATTCGGCGGTCGCGAAATTCGATGACCTCCTCGAAATTGTGACCGGTGTCGACGTGCAGGACCGGGAAAGGGAGTGGGGAGGGCCGAAACGCCTTCTCGGCCAGACGAAGCAGGACTATCGAGTCCTTGCCGGCCGAGAAGAGCAGGACCGGTCTCTCGAGTTCTGCCACCACCTCTCGAATGATGTGAACCGCTTCGGATTCGAGAACTCGGAGTTCGTCGACGACATCGGTGACGGTGCTCATGTGACGGGATATCCGTTCTGTTCGGCGTCGATGCGATAACGCTGCACCCATTCGCGGGATCGTCCGTCGCTCTGACGACGCAGCGGCGGTGGCGGGGCCAGTTGTCCGTCGAGGCCGAGGGAGATGAGGGTTTTTGCGACCACGGATTGCGGGTCTTCGGTGAGATCGCGGAACCCGACTTCGATGGGAGAGATGTCCTCTTCCTCGAACCAGCGCTTCCATTGGCGTTCCTGCTCACCGAGAATCGTCACCAGGTGCGCGATTCCGACTGCGTTGTACTGCGCACCGTCCGAGAGATTCGGTGGAGTCGCGTCGTCGCGCCAAACCTGTGTCTGCACGGCGCGCCACATCGACACAGCTTGAGCGACGACATCTTCTCGATAGACGTGGATGAACTGCAGGTCGTGATCGAGGGTGTCGTGGAGTGCGGAACGTAGGTCCGTCCCACTGCGCCAGGGCAATCCGGCCGCGCGATCGAGTAGGAGCGGCGTCTGGTTCCACATCAGCTTGCCACCCCAGACTCCGTTGGGGGTTCGGCCGAGTTCGAGAAGTTGTGTGCGCCACTGTTCGGAGGTGCGAGTGTCCGGCGTGCCCGGGTGGAACGGGGCGAGCAGACCCAGGACGGACTCGTCCGTGACGTCTTCGAACCACTGCCTCGGTTGCGGCGATCGCGAGGTCTCGGGGAGGTACTGGAAGAACTCTTCCGGCTCACCCGCGACCCCGGTTGCTCGCAGGGATTCGACCAGCAAAGTACTGCCGCTGCGCTGCGAAGCGCAGACGAGAAACGAGCGTTGGGCCTCCGTCATGCGAGCAACGCTAAGGGGGGCCGGAAACCGCCGCAAGCTGGGAAAATAAACTCACGCAGAGGTTAAATCTCGACGTGAAACGTTAAATGTGCGGGTCACGAAATGTCGCGCTGAGGCACGTCTTACGCAGTTGTCGCAAGGGCCGCGGCAAGCCCGAATGCGATGGCCATGAAGACAACTTCACCGATGGCGCGACGCAGGGATCCGTCCGAACTCATGCGGTGTGCAGCGCTCGCGACCACCCATGTCCGGCGCCACCACCATCCCAGGGCGACGAGCAGTCCGATCGCCACGATCTTGGCGAGGATCACCCGACCGTATGCGGTGTCGTAGAAGGCGGAGAGTGAGTCGAGTCGCACGACGGCGTTGACGATACCGGTGACGACCAGCGCGAGGACGCATCGCCAGGCGAGAGCGGAGTACTTGGGCAACCAGATCGCCCAGGCACCGCGCGACGGTACGGCAAGCGCGAGTGCGGCGAGCACGCCGAACCACAAGGCCGCAGCGAGGACGTGAACGGCGTCGAGGATCGATCCGAAGCTCTGCTGCGCCATGTGCCCGGTGATCGGGCGGGCAGCGAGCGCCAACGCGGAGACGACCAATGCCGGTGCGACGGGCACCGTCTCGGGATTGGTGAATCCGTAGATGCCGTAACAGACGACGGCAAACGCGCACGCGATGATCGCGACGCCGACGCGGCCGACGTTGACCTCGGAGACGAATGCGCCGAAGTGCCCGATGGTCAGCGAGGTGACCGGGGCGCCGTCGGCCGCTGCGGCATTGAGCACGAGGAGCGTGATCTCGGCGACGAGCCACACTGCTGCCACCGCGGTGAGCTGAGTCCACATGACGGCGGGGGTTGTCGCCGGGCGGCGTTCACTGCGGCCCATCCAGGCGAGCGTCGCGATGCCGAGGGTCAACGAACCACATCCGATCGCGAGAACGCGGACCGTGCTCGACGATTCGGGTCCCGACGGGCTGGCGAGGCCCCAGGCGATCAGGACTCCCAGCAGAGCTGTGGGTACGGCAAACAGCAACCACCACCTGTTTGCCGTACCCGTCACGCGATCAGCTCGACTTCGGCTTACGGAGCACGAAGAACAGCGCACCGCCGAACACGACGACGCCGGCGACGATGAAGATCCACACCGGCATGCTGCCGGACTCCGACTCACCCGTACTCGACGCGGCGGCAGCGCCGGGAGTGCCCGACCCTGCCTCGGTGAGGGTGAACGTCAGGGTTCCGTTGACGGGGTGACCGTCAGCGGAGGTGACGCGGTACGCGATGGTGTAGACGCCGGTCGGCCCGAGATCGCCGAGGTCTGCACTGACAGTGGGTCCTTCGACGGCCGGATCGCTCTTGGTCCAGAGGTTGCCGTCGGGACCGGTGACGGTCAGCGCCGCGAACTGCGCCTGCAGAGCCTCGTTGAACGTGACCGAAACCGTGTCAGGCGCAACTTGAATGGACGCACCGTTTTCCGGGTTGGAGCCGACCACCGCGGAGTGTGCACTGGCCGTGCCCATTCCGAGCATCGTGGCCAGCATCGCGAGCATGCCGACGGCGATGACCTTGATCCGGGTACTCATCAGCGCTTGCTCCTGACCAGTGCGCCGAGGCCGAGTGCAGCGCCCAAAGCGCCGAGCACCAGGCCGACGCCGCCTAGCCAGCGGGCGGTGTTGTCCGACGAAGAGTCAGCGGCTTCGGATGCGGCGGACGTCTCGGCAGCAGGCGCTCCGTGGGCATCGCCGGTGGACGCGGCGAGAGTCAGCGTCGGGGCGGGCTTGTCCGGCTCGCTGCCGTCGGCAAGCTCTTCCTGATCCCAGTTGACGACGTTGCCGTCGCTGTACGTCTGGACAGCCTTGAACTCGACCTCGTCCTGCTCCGGCAGCGGGCCGGCAGAAAGGACGAACTGCTGGAACTGGCCGGGGGCGATTCCGACGCCAGGGTCGGCGGTCCAGGTCACGGACTTGGCGACCAACGAGGTGGGGTCCTTCTCCACGACGGCGGTCCAGCCGGGCATCGGTTCGGTGCGTGCCGACTTGAGGTCGGGGAGCGCCACCGTCAGCTTGGTGGTCGAAGCGGTGTCGGATTCGGTCGGCACGCGGAACGTGAGAACGGAGTATCCGCCCTGCGCAGCTCCTGGTGCGACGACGCTCACGTCTGCTGAAGCAATTCCGGCGGCCAGCAGCACGGCGCTGCCGGTAGCGACGGTCGTGACAACCGCGCGCGAAATCAGGGTGTTCTTCATGTCGGGAAGTGTCCTCTTGGTCTGGTGAAGGGGTGGGGCGTTCTACGAATCTTCAGACCAGGGCAGGAGGACCGCGCCGCGAGATGCTGGCGCGAAGTAGAGCGTCGACAGGTCCGTGATGGATTCCGGTCGAGACGGTGTGGCCGCGAGAAGTGACAGCGGCGGGAGCCAGAGACGCCAGGACGACGTGGAGAGCGTGGGTGACAACGCGGTAGAGGCGCTCGGCGGCCAGGACCGCCACCGCACAAGCGACGGTGGCACCGGCGTGAGCACCGAGCATCACCAACCCCGGAGCGGGCGAATGAGCGTGCTCGGAGAGCGTCATGGTGGTGTGCGCGGCCAACTGACCCAGACCCAGAGCAACGATCAAGGCAGCGGGCCCCCGTGAGAGGGCGGGAAGGGTGGCCGTCACGGCGCCGACGGTTGCGCAGACGGCGAGCAACAGGGTCAGCGACGACGACTGTGGCAGCTCGCCTCCGCCGATCCCGTGCGCGGCGACAGCGAGAGCAGCCGAAGCGGAACCGACAGCTGTCCCCCGGAGGGTCGCGGTCTGCTCGGCTGCTCTCACTGGCGTTCTCAGGTCTAGCGCACGCCGAGACGTGCGAGCAGATCTGCTTCGACGCCGTCGAGTTCGGAAGAAATCGCCTGGTGAGCTGCTTTACGGCGAGCCTGCGGCATCTGCTCGGCAGCGCGAACTGCCGTGCTGAGGTCGCCGAGGCGCTCACGGATGGCGGCGGCGAAACGCTGCGTCTCCGCGTCGTCGGGCTTGCGGCTGAGGATCGCGGTGACCGAGCTCTCGGCGCCGGCGATACGAGCGCTCAACTTCGCGCCGTGACCGGTGTAGTCACCGAGCTGGTCGACGGCGATGCCCATCTTCTGTGCACGCGTGGTGTCGAGCTGGGCGCGCACCGCCGTGGCTGCGCGGTAAGCGATCGGCAGGAGAACGGGGGCAAGCAGACGTGCCACTCCCAGGTACTTACGCACCTTGGCGACGGTCAGGCCCTGATTCGCAGCGGCCTTCTCCTGCGCCTTCAGGGTCGCGATCTGTGCCTTTTCGATCTTGTGCTGTGACTCGATCTCGGCTTTCTCCAGCTTCTTGAGCGACTTGGTCTCGACCTTGTCGCGCTTACGCTGGCTCTTGGCGTTGAGCTTCGCCTCGACCTCAGCCTTGTGCTTGAGAGCCTTTGCCTCCGCCTTGCGGGTGGCACGAGACTTTCGCTTCTTGAACAACCCCATCGAAAAGGACCCCGTTTCCAGGTGTTTGTGTGTTGCCAGGTACCTGCGCTTCGGCTTCAGCCTAGGGGAGCACATAATCTTCGTCATCGTGTGTTCCGTTAACAACCCCGCGCCCCAGCTCCCGATCATCGATTCGGGGGCGTTGACCCGATGCCGTCATCGGGTGCGTCTGGACGGGTTGTTTCCCGGGAAATCGGCTTCGGAACCCGTCGACACCGGCGTCAAGCAGCGCCAGGATGCCGCGATCGCGAAGCGCGCGGAGATCGCCGAACTCGTGATCGGCGCTGCTCCCGAGCGTTGGGTGAAGATCAACCCTGATCAATCGGCGTCGGCTCAGGCTCGCGACACCTTGGCTGCCTGTGAGGCCGGCGCAGACCGGATCTGGGGCGCGGTCTTGCCGGTCGAGCGCGACACCGGACGCAAGGGCCGCTGCGAAATGCTCATCCGTGACGACGAGGGTGGCGGGTACATCCCCGTCATTGTCGTCAATCACAAGGTGACCGATCCCGGCCAGGGCGCGATCACCTCGGGGCTCTTCGAATGGGAGCCCGCGGCCGATCCCAAACGCAAGGTCCGCAGTCAGGTCCGCGATCAGATGCGCGTCGCGCAGGTCTATCGGATGCTCTAGCGTCGTGGGCTGGCGAGCCCGTCGCTGACGGCAGGCGCGATCGGATACAACGGAGACTGCATCCTCGTTCACGACCTCAGTGCCGTTCTCGACGATTACGACGAGCGTTTCGCCGACCGTATCGCTGTGGCCCGCGGTGAGGTGCTGACGTCTCCGTCACAGGTGAGCGAGTGCAAGTCGTGCCCGTGGTGGACCGAATGCAAGCAGGAGTTGGTTCGCAACCGCGACGTCAGCCTCGTCGCTGTCGGAGCGCGGGCCGAGCTTCTGCGCGACGTGGGCTGCAACACGATCGATCAGCTGGCCGCCTGGGACGGTGAGCCG
>NZ_LVCT01000563.1:0-1013 GCF_001647205.1 Rhodococcus sp. EPR-134 | reverse complement strand
CTCGGTGACTCGGGCGGACATCGAGATCGACGTCGACATGGAGAGCTATCAGGAGCACGGCGCGTACCTGTGGGGGACGTTGCTCAATGTCGGCGGCTTCTCGATGTATCGAGGATTTGCGACGTGGGATCCGCTGCCGACGCGTGACGAGGCGCGGTCGTTCGCAGAGTTCTGGGGCTGGCTGATGGCGGAGCGTGCCGCGGCCGCTGCTTCGGGTAAAACCTTTGCCGCATACTGTTATTCGCGTTCAGCCGAGGATAAGTGGTTGTTGGACTCGGCGCGCAGGTTTGCCGGTGAACCCGGGATTCCGAGTAAGGACGAGATTCGCGAGTTCATCGACAGTCCGCAGTGGGTCGACATTTATCAAGCAGTGAGTGATCAGTTCATCTGCCCGAACGGCAAGGGGCTCAAGAAGATTGCGCCCGTCGCCGGCTTCAACTGGCGTGACGCCGAGGCCGGGGGTGAAGCGTCGATGGCGTGGTACCGCGAGGCGGTCGGCTACGACGGTGAGCCGGACGAGACGCAGCGGACACGCATCCTGCAGTACAACGAGGACGACGTCATTGCCACCAAGGTCCTCCGTGAGTGGATGACGGACCGCGCGGAGAAGGAAATTCCGCTGGCTTCCGAGTTGTAGCGCTGATCCGTTCTGTCGCGATTGTCTGAAACATCCTATTGAACAGTATGTTTCAACTCGTAGTTTCTCGTCATCGTGTGTCCGGAACCCGCATCCGCGCTACCTTCATCTGGTCGGCTCCACGATGGAGGGTGTTGCATGCTGAGCAGGCTGACTTCGAGTGCGAGCGACGCCGAACTGTCTGACGTCGAGCGGCGCGACCTCTTCGCACGCCAGATACTGCAGGTGACGACGGTCGCGCCACTGGCCAACATGGTCAATGTACTCAGCGTGTGCGCTTTGCTTGTGTATGTCGTACCCCCCGGTCACAACGAGTTTCGGGTGATCTGGGGTTCTGCGGCCTTCTTGGTCGTCCTCAATTCGGTGCGCGTCTGGA